>NZ_JBNFOJ010000235.1:0-4301 GCF_057364705.1 Brevundimonas sp. CURTG3B2_SDJG | reverse complement strand
CCGGCGAGGGCGAGCGCGGTTGAGCACTGGGTGCCGTTCAGCAGGGCCAGGCCTTCCTTCGGGCCCAGGACGACGGGCGTGCGGCCGACGCGGGCCAGGGGCGGCTTCGGCGGCCAGGGTCTCTCCGTTCGCGCGGGCCTCGCCGACGCCGATCAGGACGCAGGACATATGGGCCAGCGGCGCCAAGTCGCCGGAGGCGCCGACCGAGCCCTTGGACGGAATGCACGGCAGGACGTCGGCGTTGACCAGGGCGATCAGGGTCTCCAGCGTCTGGCGCCGCACGCCCGAGGCGCCCTTGGAGAGGCTGGCGATCTTCAGCACCATCAACAGGCGGGTGACGCCTTCGTCCAGCAGGGGGCCGACGCCGCAGGCGTGGCTGAGGACCAGGTTCTTCTGAAGAGTCTCAAGGTCTTCCGGCGCGATGCTGGTGTTGGCCAGGAGGCCGAAGCCGGTGTTGATGCCGTAGACGGTGCGGCCTTCGGCGAGGATGGCGGCGACGACGGCCGCGCCCTTCTCGACGTTCGCCCAGGCGGCGTCGGTGAGGCCGACCGTGGCGGGGCCTTCGAGGACCGCGCGCAGCTGGGCGAGGGTGAGGGGGGCGGCGCCGATGGTGATCGTGGTCATGTGTCGCTTCCGATGCAGCAAATGGTCGTCATTCCGGGGCGCTCGCCAGAGCGAACCCGGAACCCAGGGCCGCGCGGCGGACAGCCGATCCGGCGAACTGGGAGCCTGAACTCCTGGGTTCCGGGTTCTTCGCTGCGCGAAGCCCCGGCATGACGGTGAAAGGGCGGCCATCGCCGTCGCTAGAGCGACGGCAGGTTCAGGCCGTGTTCGCGCGCGGCTTCCCTGGCGATGTCGTACCCCGCGTCGGCGTGGCGCATGACGCCGGTGGCCGGGTCGTTCCAGAGGACGCGTTCCAGGCGCTGGGCGGCCTCAGGCGTGCCGTCGGCGACGATGACGACGCCGGAATGCTGGGAATAGCCCATGCCGACGCCGCCGCCGTGGTGCAGGGACACCCAGCTGGCGCCGGAGGCGGTGTTGAGAAGCGCGTTCAGCAGGGGCCAGTCGGAGACGGCGTCCGAGCCGTCCATCATGGCCTCGGTCTCGCGGTTGGGGCTGGCGACCGAGCCCGAGTCCAGGTGGTCGCGACCGATGACGATGGGGCCCGACAGCTCGCCCGAGGCGACCATGTCGTTGAACATCAGCCCGGCGCGGTGCCGGTCGCCCAGGCCGATCCAGCAGATGCGGGCGGGCAGGCCCTGGAAGGCGATGCGTTCGCCGGCCATGTCCAGCCAGCGGTGCAGGCCGGCGTTGTCGGGGAAAAGGCGCTTCATGGCCTCGTCGGTCTTCTTGATGTCCTCAGGGGCCCCGGTCAGCGAGGCCCAGCGGAAGGGGCCGATCCCGCGGCAGAACAGCGGGCGGATGTAGGCCGGGACGAAGCCGGGGAAATCGAAGGCGTCCTGGACGCCCTGGTCGAAGGCGACCTGGCGGATGTTGTTGCCATAGTCGGTGGTCGGGATCCCCTGGGCGTGGAAGTCGAGCATGGCCTTGACGTGGACAGCCATGGAGGCGCGGGCGGCGGCCTCGACCGCGGCGGGGTCGGTCTGGCGCTTCTGCTCCCACTCGGCGACGGTCCAGCCGGACGGCAGGTATCCGTTGACCGGGTCGTGGGCCGAGGTCTGGTCGGTGACCAGATCGGGGCGGACGCCGCGCTCGACCAGTTCAGGCAGGATGTCAGCGGCATTGCCCAACAGGCCGATCGAAATCGGCTTTTTCTCTTCCAAGGACTTGTTCAGGAGAGCCAGGGCCTCGTCCAGGGTCTCGGCCATGACGTCGAGGTAGCGGGTGCGCAGGCGCATCTCGATGCGGCTGCGCTGGCATTCAATGGCCAGGCACGAAGCGCCGGCCATGGTCGCGGCCAGGGTCTGGGCGCCGCCCATGCCGCCGAGGCCGGCGGTGAGGATCCACTTGCCGGCCCAGTCGCCGCCATAGTGCTGGCGGCCGGCCTCCATGAAGGTCTCGTAGGTGCCCTGAACGATGCCCTGGGTGCCGATGTAGATCCACGAGCCGGCGGTCATCTGGCCGTACATGGCCAGGCCCTTCTTATCGAGCTCGTTGAAATGCTCCCAGGTCGCCCATTTGGGCACCAGGTTGGAGTTGGCGATCAGGACGCGCGGCGCGTCGGCGTGGGTGCGGAAGACGCCGACCGGCTTGCCGGACTGGACCAGCAGGGTCTGATCGGCCTCGAGCGCGCGGAGCTCGTCGATGATACGGTCGAAGGCCTGCCAGTTGCGCGCCGCCTTGCCGATGCCGCCGTAGACGACGAGGTCCTCGGGACGCTCGGCCACCTCGGGATCGAGGTTGTTCATCAGCATCCGGAGCGCCGCCTCGGCGGCCCAGGTCTTGGCGGTCATCTCGGGGCCGCGGGGCGCGCGGACGACGCGGGTGTTCGAAGCGTGGCTCATCGGAGGACCTCCCTGGTTGCCGGCATCATTATGTCTAGACATATAGAAGGGCAAGCCCGATAGTCGCCGCATGAGCACGACGGTCCTGCACCGGCGCATCGAGGGCGACATCGAGCGGCGCATCCTTTCGGGGGAGTGGCGGCCGGGCCATCGCCTGCCGACCGAAAGCGAGCTGATGGCCGAATACGGCTGCGCCCGAATGACGGCGTCCAAGGCGATGTCCGGGCTGGCGGCGCGGGGGCTGGTGACGCGGCGCCGGCGGGCCGGGACGGTGGTGGCCCATCCGCCGCTGCACTCGTCCGCCCTGGTGGCGATTCCGGACATCCAGGCCGAGGTCGAGGGGCGAGGGCAGCTCTACGCCCACCGGCTGCTGTCGCGCCGTGTGCGCGCGGCGGGGGACGAGGAGGCCTGGCTTATGACCGGGCGGGTGATCCAGCTGGAGACCGTGCACCTGGCCGACGGGGCGCCGTTCGCCCTGGAGCGCCGGCTGATCTCGCTGGAGGCGGCGCCCGAGGCGGAGGGGGCCGATTTCGCGGCCCAGCCGGCGGGCGGCTGGCTTCTGGCCCATACGCCCTGGACGGAGGCGGAGCACCGAATCTCGGCCGTGGGCGCCGACGCGCTCGTCGCACGCCACCTGTTGACGCCGCCGGGCGCGGCCTGCCTGAGGCTGGAGCGTCGGACCTGGCGCGACGGGCAGGGCGTGACCTGGGCCTTCCAAACCTTCCCCGGCGACGCCTACGATCTGGTCGCCCGCTTCCAGCCGACGAAAGCCTGACGCATGACCCAGACGTCCGAAGCCTTGTCCTGGCGCTCGATCGCCGACTTGTTCGGGAACCGGCCGGACGCGCCGGTGGCGGTCCTTGGCGCCGGGGTCAACGAACGGTCGCTGACGCCGGGGCGCTGCGACCTGGGACCCAAGGCTTTCCGCGCGGTGCTGCCGCGGTTCTCCACCTATGACGTCGAGACCGGCCGCGAGCTGGCGGTCCAGGTCCACGACGCCGGAGACGTGGCGGTCAAGGCGCTGTCGCCGGCGGACGCGTTCGAGCCGGTGCGGGACGCCGTGGCCGCCCAGGCGTCGCGGGCGCTGACCGTGCTGATCGGCGGCAACAACGCCATCACCCGGCCGGGCGCGCACGCCCTGGGGCTGGAGCGCGTGGGCGTGCTGACCCTGGACGCCCATTTCGACCTGAGGGACACCGACCGGGGCCTGACCAACGGCAATCCGATCCAGGCGCTGCTGGACGACGGCATGGACGGGCGGCGGATCAGCCAGCTGGGTCTGGCGCCGTTCGCCAACACCAAGCGGGCGCACGAGAAGGCACAGGCCGCGGGGATTTCGGTCTGGACGGCGCGGCGGTGCCGCGAAGCCGGGCTGGCGGCGGCCGTGGCCGAGGAGCTGGAGCGGCTGTCGGCCTTGGTCGACGTCATCTACGTGGATTTCGACATCGACGTGATCGACCGCGGCCAGTGGCCCGCATCGCCGGGCGCGCGGCCGGGCGGGGTGTCGGCGCAGGACTTCTTCGACGCCACGCGCGTCGTGGGGGCGCATCCGAAGGTCAAGGCCGTGGACCTGACGGAATACGATCCCTCGCTGGAGATCGGCGACCTGGGCTCGCTGACGGCCGGGCGGTGGTTCTGCGAACTGCTGGCGGGGTTCGAGGCGCGTTAACTCCCCTTTCCGCTCATCCCCGCGAAGGCGGGGACCCGGTGATTTCGGTGGAGCACTGGCGGGCGGGATCAGGGTGAAAGCGAACGCGATCCCACCGGATCGCCCAAAGGACTGGGTCCCCGCTTTCGCGGGGAGTGAGCGGAATGAAGAGTTCGGACCTTCTACAT
>NZ_JBNFOJ010000234.1:0-4337 GCF_057364705.1 Brevundimonas sp. CURTG3B2_SDJG | reverse complement strand
CTGGCTGGCGCCCCAAGGCCGGCGAGTCCATCATTGGATCTGTGCGCCGCGCCCGGCGGCAAGACGCTGCAGCTGGCGGCCTCGGGCGCTCGGTCGTGGCGCTGGACCGGTCGACACGCGGTTGAAGCGGCTGCGCGCCAATCTGGAGCGCACCGGCCTTTCCGCCGAGATCGTCGTCACTCCGGCCGAGGACTGGGAGGATGACCGCGTCTTCGACGCCGTCCTGCTGGACGCGCCCTGCACGGCCACCGGCACCTTCCGACGCAATCCGGAGGTGCTGCGCGCCACCAAGCCCGCCGACGTCGCCAAGCTGGCCGATGTCCAGCACCGGCTGCTGGACGCCGCGGCCGAGCGGGTGAAGCCCGGCGGCCGGCTGGTCTACTGCGTCTGCTCGATGGAGCGGGAAGAGGGCGAGACCCAGATCATCGCCTTCCTGCGCCGCACCCCCGCCTTCCGGACCGCGCCCGCCGTTCCCGCCGCCATCGGCGCGCCGGACGAAGCTCTGACCCCCGAGGGCTGGCTGCGCATCCTGCCCTCAATGTGGGCCGAGAAGGGCGGGCTGGACGGCTTCTTCGTCGCCCGGCTGGATCGCATCGCCTAGGCCGTCTCGGCCGGCTCCATCACCACATAGCTGGGCGTGATCCGGGGCCTGAATCCCAGGGTCTCGTAGAAGGCGATGGTATCGACGTGCCCGATCCGGGCGTGAAGAAAGGCCGTGTCGCCCCGGTCCAGGATGCGCCGGGTCACCGCCCGCATCATCGCCCCGGCGTAGCCTTCGCCCCGATGGTCGGGATGGGTGCAGACCCCGCTGACCTCGGTGAAGCCGTCCAGGTTCAGCCGCTCGCCGGCCATGGCGACCAGCCGGCCTTCGCGCCGGATTCCGATGAACGACCCCAGAAGGTGGGTCTTCGCGAAGAACGGTCCCGGCTGGGTCAGGGCGGCCAGCGCCAGCATCTCCGGTCCGTCCGCGTCGGTCAGGGTCTCGAACTCGACCGACCGGCCGCCGCCGCTCACCTCTGTCGCCACCATCTGCAGGCAGTCGATCCGGTCGACCTCCGTCAGCCCTTCAGGCACAACGGGATCGACTTCGAACAGCGCCAGCCGGCCGGTCGTTTCGGCGAGCGCGACCCAGTCCGCGGCCTCGGCCTCCGGGCTCGCGGCGGCGAACAGGGCGTAGGCCGGATCGAAGCGCAGCACGCCGCCGCCGGCGATCGCCAGCGGGGCCTGGCGCGTGGAGAGGGCGTTCCAGACGGCGCGGTCAAGGGGATGGTCGGACGGACGGGCGAGGGTCATCAACCCTACCTAGGCCGGGCTCCGGGTTTCGCCAGACCCCGGCGGACGCCAGGTCCGAAAACCGCCGTCAGGCCCGCCAGAAGCCGACAATCTTCTTCACCTCGTCCACCACCGGATCGGCGATGGCCGACGCGCGCTCGGCGCCGTCCTCGAGCACCCGGTCGATCTCGGCCGGGTCGGCCATCAGGCGGCGCATCTCGGCGGTCACCGGCGCCATCGCCTCGACCGCCAGCTCGGCCAGCGCCGGCTTGAAGGCGCCGAAGCCCTGGCCGCCGAACCGGGCCAGGACCTGCTCGCGGCTCATGTCCGCCAGCGCGGCGTAGATGGTCACCAGGTTCTTGGCTTCCGCGCGGCCCTCCAGGCCCTCGACGGTTTCGGGCAGGGCCTCGGGATCGGTCTTGGCCTTGCGCACCTTGGCCACGATGGTGTCGGCGTCGTCGGTCAGATTGATCCGCGACTGGTCCGACGGATCGGACTTGGACATCTTGGCCGCGCCGTCGCGCAGGCTCATGACGCGCGGCGCCGGCCCCTGGGTCAGCGGCTCGGGCAGGGGGAAGAAGCCCGGCGCGTTGAAGTCGGTGTTGAACTTCTGCGCGATGTCGCGGGTCAACTCCAGGTGCTGCTTCTGGTCCTCGCCGGTCGGCACCTCGGTGGCCTTGTACAGCAGGATGTCGGCCGCCTGGAGCACCGGATAGGTGTACAGCCCCACCGACGAGCGTTCCTTGTGCTTGCCGGACTTCTCCTTGAACTGGGTCATCCGGTCCAACCAGCCGAGGCGGGCGACGCAGTTGAAGACCCAGGCCAGCTCCGCATGGGCGCGCACGGCCGACTGCGGGAAGATGATCGACCGCGCCGGATCCAGGCCGGACGCCAGATAGGCGGCGGCGATCTCGCGCGTCTGGGCGGTCAGCAGGGCCGGATCCTGCCAGACGGTGATGGCGTGCAGGTCGGCGACGAACAGGAAGCAGGGCGCGCCTGATCCTGCAGCTGGGTGAAGCGCTTCAGGGCGCCCAGGTAGTTGCCTAGATGAAGGGCGCCGGAGGCCTGGATGCCGGACAGGATGCGGCGCGGCCGACGTAGGCGGCCGGGGCGGTGGGAGCCGGGGTCGAATCGGTCATGGTCGAATGCTCGGGGAGGACGTCTGGATCAGGCGTGCGCGATCACGCATGCGAAGGTGCTGGGGAAGATCAGCCGCGCCATCGCCGGCCGGCGGCGTTGAGTCCAGAAATCGTCATGCCTCGCGCTTATCGCCTCGCACCGTGGACAGCAAGGCGTTACTTGCCGGACCGCCGCAGCATCCCCTTCACCTCGGACGGCGTGACCGCCCGGGTGAGGAAGGAAAGCGCGACATAGGCCAATCCGCCCGCCGCGGTGACCAGAAGCAGCGCGCCCTCCTTGGCGCCGACGCCCAGGCCCAGCGCGGCGAGCGCGTCTCCGATCGGAGCCTCGATCACCGACCGGCTCGCCGCCGCCACGCCGACCACCAGGGCCAGGCCGGCCGCGGACAGGCCGATGCGGATCAGGCGGGAGACCGCCTGCGGACTGGGCCGGTAGTGGCCGCGACGCCATAGGGTCCCGGCGAGCAGCAGCACATTGGTCCAGGCGGCGCCCGAGACCGCGGCGGCGATGCCCGAGACGCCCCAGCCGATGTGGAACAGGCCGATGGCCAACGCCGCGTTGACGGCCACCGAGACCAGGGCGAAGACCATCGGCGTGCGCGTGTCCCGCCGCGCGAAGAAGGCCGGCGCCAGGATCCGGATCAGCACGAACGCCGGCACGCCCCAGCCGAACTGGAACAGGGCCCGGGCGGTGTTGACCGCGTCCACCTGCAGGAAGGCGCCGCGCGTGAACAGGGCGTCGATCAGGAAATAGGGCATGGCCATCAGGGCGGCGGCCGCCGGCAGGGTCAGGGCCATGGACAGGACCATGCCCTCGTCCATCGAGGCCTGCTGTTGGACCTTGTCGTCCGACGCCACGGCCCGCGACAGCCGGGGCAGCAGCGCGATGCCGATCGCCACCCCGACCAGGCCCAGCGGCAACTGGTACAGCCGATCGGCCGTGGCCAGCCACGTCCGGCCGCCAGCCACGAAGCTGGACAGGTTGCCCGAGATGAAGACGTTGATCTGGGTCGCGGAGTTGCCGATCGCGGCCGGAACGGCGGTGATGATGATCGCCTTCACCGCGGGGGTCAGCCGCGGCAGGGCCAGCCGGATGTCGGCGCCCGCCTTGCGCGCCGCCCACCAGCACAGCCCGGCCTGCGATATCCCCGCCGCCAGCACCGCCCAGGACGCCGCGTAGGCCGCCCCGACCGGCCCGCCCTGGGCCGGAATGACGGCGACCAGCATGATCAGGTTCAACAGCACGGGATAGGCGCCCGAGACGATGAACCGCCCCCGGGCGTTCAGCACCCCGCTGAGCAGCGCCGCTACGGCCATGCAAGGCAGGTAGGGCATGGTGATCTGGGTCAGGACCACGGCCAGCTTGAACCGCGCCGGATCGTCCAGGAAGCCGACGTTGATCACCGTCATCAGCCACGTCATCGACAGCTGGGCGACGAGGGTCAGGATCAGGGTCGCGAAGGCCACGACGGCCAGGGCGTCGGTCGCCACCTTGTCGGCGACCTCTTCGCCGTCGGTCTCGAGCGTCTTGGCGTAGGCGGGCACGAAGGCGGCGGCGAAGGCGCCCTCGGCGAAGATGCGGCGGAACAGGTTCGGGAAGTTGAGGGCGGTGTTGTAGGCGTCGGCCGCCGGGCCAACCGAGGCGCCCAGCGCCGCCGATATGACCAGATCCCGGGCGAAGCCGGCGAAACGACTGACCAGGGTCAGGCCGCTGAAGATCGCCGACGAGCGCATCATGCCGCCGCCCTTGCGCGCGGTCGTCCCCGACGCCGGCGGCTGGACGATCGGCTCCACCGTCGCATTCGCCGCCGGCATGGGCGGCGCGGCTTCGATGGGGTCTTCGGCTGGGGGGCGGGGTCTTGTCGGCCATTTCGCGCGCCTTAGCCTGCTTCCGCGCCGGGCGATACCGGTCGCGGGCGTCCGGCG
>NZ_JBNFOJ010000233.1:0-4339 GCF_057364705.1 Brevundimonas sp. CURTG3B2_SDJG | reverse complement strand
CGGCGGAGGGCGCGCGCCGCCCGGGCGGGCCGGGCTTCAGGCCGTCGAAAGTTTGACATTCGGCGCGCTCTGGGCGGCCTCGGTGGCGCTAAACAGCTGCATCGGCTGGGGAGCCGCCGTGGAGGGTCTTGGCCCAGATCACGGTCGGGAAGGTGCGCAGCGAGGTGTTGTAGTCGCGGACGGCCTCGTTGTAGTCGCGCCGCGCCACCGAGATGCGGTTCTCGGTGCCCTCGAGCTGGGACTGCAGGGCCAGGAAGTTCTGGTTGGACTGCAACTGCGGATAGTTCTCGACCACCAGCAGCAGCCGCGAGAGCGCCTGGGACAGCTCGCCCTGGGCCGCCTGGTAGCGCTGGAAGGCGGCGGGATCGTTCAGGGTCTCGGGAGTCACCGTCACGCCGGTGGCCCGGGCGCGGGCCTCGATCACCTGGGTCAGGGTGGTGCGCTCCTGGATGGCGGCGCCCTGGACGGTGGCGACCAGGTTGGGCACCAGGTCGGCGCGGCGCTGGTACTGCGACTGGACGTCGGCCCAGCGGGCCTTGGCGGCCTCTTCCTTGGTCGGGATGCTGTTGATCCCGCAACCGGCGACGGCGGGCGTCATGACGACGACGGCGGCGAGGGCCGCGGTGCGAGGCGAGAACCGGATCATGAAGATCTCCTGACGGCGGGGCCTCGACTATTGGCCCGGACCGCGGCCGGTTCAAGCGCGTAGATTCACGCCTGAAGCGACTCCGGCTCCACGCCCGCGGCGCGGCAGGCGGCGATGTAGGTGTTGGCCAGCAGGCAGGCGATGGTCATGGGGCCGACGCCGCCCGGGACGGGGGTCACGCGGCCCGCCACGCCCGCGGCCTCTTCGAAGGCGACGTCTCCGACCACGCGGGTCCTGCCCTCGGCGGCCTTGGCGGGATCGCGGGACGGGACCCGGTTGATGCCGACGTCGACGACGGTCGCGCCGGGCTTGATCCAGTCGCCGCGGATCATCTCGGGCCGGCCGACGGCGGCGACCAGGATGTCGGCGGTGCGGCACAGGGCCGGCAGGTCCCGGGTGCGCGAGTGGGCGACGGTGACGGTGCAGCTCTCGCCCAGCAGCAACTGGGCCATCGGCTTGCCGACGATGTTGGAGCGGCCGACGATGACGGCGTTCAGGCCGGAGAGATCGCCCAGCTCGGCCTTCAGCAGCATCAGGCAACCCAGGGGCGTGCAGGGCACCAGGCCGGGCAGGCCGACGGCCAGGCGGCCGGCGTTGACGACGTGGAAGCCGTCGACGTCCTTGTCCGGGTCGATGGCGTCCAGGACCGCAGCGCTGTCGATGTGAGCCGGCAGGGGCAGCTGGACCAGGATCCCGTGGATGCCGGCGTCAGCGTTCAAGTCGGCGATCAGGGCCAGCAGGTCCGCCTGGGTCGTTTCGGCGGGCAGGCGGTGGGTGTCGGACCGCATGCCGGCGCGCTGGGTCGTCTCGCCCTTGTTGCGGACGTAAATCTGGCTGGCCGGGTCCTCGCCGACGATGACCACCGCCAGGCCAGGCTTCACGCCCCGCGCCTGCTCCAGCCGGGCGGCGGCGGCGGCGACGCGCTCCACCAGGCCGGCGGCGAAGGCCTTGCCGTCGATGAGGGTCGCGCGGGCGGGGTCGGCCGTCATGGGGTTCGGCTCCGGTCGTCAGGATCGTGCGGTCCGCGCGATTTACAGAGGGAGGGGTTCGGCGTCTATGATCGCGTCCGACTCCCAGGGGATATGCATGCGCCGTCACTCCGTTCTCGCCGCCGTCAGCAGTCTGGCGATCGCCTCCGCCCTGGCCGGGGCCGCCGCCGCCCAGGAGGCCCAGCCGCTGGAGGTCGGCGCCAGCGTTGAGGGCGAGATCGCCCAAGGCGATCACACCGCCCCGGACGACGCCTATCGCTACGACGTGTGGACCATCCAGGCCCGCGCCGGACAGAGGCTGGAGGCCGTGATGCGGTCCGAGGCCTTCGACGCCTTCCTGGAGGTCCGGGCGGGCGGGGACGCCGGCGATGCGCTGGCGACCGACGACGACGGCCTGGGAGAGGGCACCGACTCCCGGCTGCGGTTCACCGCCGAGCAGGACGGGACCTATGTGCTGCGCGCGCGGACCCTGTCGGGGATCGAAGGCGGCGCCTACACCCTGAGCCTGACCGAGCGTCCGCCCGCGCCGCCGGCGCCGGAGCCGGAAGCCATCAAGATCGGCGACGCCAAGACGGGCGAGCTAGGGACCGGCGATCCGGAGAGCGAGGACGGCGCGGTCTATGACGCCTGGGCCTTCACGGCCCGTCGGGGCGAGCGGATTTCCATCGCCTTGGACAGCGAGGCCTTCGATCCGGTGGTCCGGGTCGGGCGGATGCAGGGGACCGACTTCACCGAGCTGGCCATGAACGACGACGGGCCGGACGCGGGCCTGAACGCACGGCTGATGTTCTCGCCGCCCGAGGACGGCCGCTACGTCATCCGGGCGCAGTCGCTGAACGGGGCCGGCGGCGGGACCTACACCCTGACCCTGGCCCAGGGCCCGCAGCCCCCCGCGGCGCGCCGGATCGCCCTGGACGAGACGGTCGAGGGCGAGCTGACCGATCAGGACGCCAAGACCGACGCGGGCGCGCCCGTGGACGCCTACAGCTTCCAGGGCCGGGAAGGGCAGCGCGTCCGCATCGACATGAGCTCGAGCGACTTCGACACCTATGTCGAGCTGTTCGACGACGCCCGGGTCAGCCTGGCGACCGACGACGACGGGGCGGCGGAGGGCACGAACTCGCGCCTGATCTTCACCCTGCCGCGCGACGGCGAGTACGTGGTGGAGGCGCGGGCCTTCTCGTCGGCGACCGGGGACTACGCCTTCACGATCACGGAGATCCCGCCGGAGCGGGCGCCGGATCCGATCGCGTTCGGGCGGACCCTTGAGGGAGAGATCGGCGAGAACGACAGCCGCGACAACGACGACCGGGGTTTCGACGGCTATGTGTTCTCGGGCCGCGAGGGCCAGCGGATCCAGGCGATCATGCGGTCGGGTGATTTCGACACCTATCTTCAAATCGGCAAGGCGGGCGGAGATTTCACGGCTCTGGCCTCGGACGACGACGGCCTGGGCGAGGGCACCGACTCGCGCCTGAACTTCGTCCTGCCCGAGGACGGGGACTATGTGGTCCGGGCCTCGCCGCTGGGGTCGGACGGCAAGGGCCTGTATTCGCTGGAGCTGATCGACCGGGGCCAGCGGCCGCAACCCGGGACGCTGCTGGTGGGATCGACCGCCCGGGGCGTCCTGACCGAGAACGACGCCACCGCCGAGGACAACAGCTTCTACGACGCCTACCGAGTGACGCTGAAGAAGGACGAGAAACTGCTGATCGTGATGGTGTCCAACGAGGTGGACAGCTTCCTGATCGTGGGCCGGGCCAAGGAGGCGGGCGAGATCGAGGCGCTGGGCCGGGACGACGACGGACTGTCCGACACCCACGCCCGGCTGGAATGGACCGCGCCCGCGGACGGGGAATACGAGATCCGCGCCGGCACCTACCAGCAGGGCCAGACCGGGGCCTACGCCCTGATCGTCGAGAAGCAACCTTAAGGCCGGGGCGGATCGCAAGGGCGCGTCCGGACGTTCGCGAACCGGAGGGACCCATGGACGACACCGCCGCCCGCAAGGACCAGCACCTGGACGTCATCCTGTCCGGTCGGGGCCGGCACGCGCGGGAGGGGGGCTTCGACGACGTGCGCTTCGTGCATGAGGCCTTGCCGGACCTGGACCACGGCAAGATCGACCTGGGCGCCGACTTCCTGGGCCGACGGCTGAAGGCCCCGCTGCTGATCAGCGCCATGACCGGCGGGCCGGAGCGGGCCGAGGCGATCAATGCCCGGCTGGCCGAGGCGGCGCAGCATCTGGGCATCGCCCTGGCGGTGGGGTCGCAGCGCGGCGCGCTGGAGAGCGGCGGCGCGCCGGGGCTGGACATGGCGCTGCGGCTGAAGGCGCCCGACACCCCTATCCTGGCCAATATCGGCGCGGCCCAGCTGACACGCGGGTTCGGCGTGGACCAGGCGCGTCAGGTCATGGACATGGTCGCGGCCGACGCCCTGGTGGTGCACCTGAATCCGCTGCAGGAGGCCTGTCAGCCCGAGGGCGACCGCGACTGGTGGGGCGTGGGCGCCGCCCTGGAGGCCCTGGTGAAGGCCCTCGACGCTCCGGTGGTGGTCAAGGAGACGGGGGCGGGCCTGTCGGCGGCGACGGCGAAGCGGCTGGCCGAAATGGGCGTTGCCGCCATCGACGTGGCCGGGGCCGGCGGCTCGAACTGGGCCCTGGTCGAGGGCGAACGGGCCGGAAGCGAGGCCGACAGGGCTCACG
>NZ_JBNFOJ010000232.1:0-4345 GCF_057364705.1 Brevundimonas sp. CURTG3B2_SDJG | reverse complement strand
CGCGGAGAACCGCCGCCCGGACGCGAGCCTCCGGGCTTGCCGAAACCGCGATCGCCTCCCGGTCGCCGCCGGGCTTGCCGCCGAAGCCCGGCTTGCCGCCCGGCCCCTTGCGGGCGCCGCCGCCCGGCCGTCCTTCGCCGCGCGGCCCGCCCCGGGGCCTTGTCGATGAACTGGTCCTCGCGCGGCTTGAAGGCGCGCTTCGGGCGTTCGGCGCGTTCGCCGCCTCGCCCTCGGCCCGCTCGGGCCGGGCGCGCGGCTTGAAGGTCTTGGCGTGTTCGAACTTCGGCTTGGCCTTGGCCCAGCCCTCCTTCTTCGGCGCCCGCCGGCCCGTGTCGCCGGCCTCGGACGCTGCGGCCTCGGCGGCGCGAACCCGGCTGGGCTTGCGCGACGGTCCGACATGGCCGAACCCGAAGCGCCCTTGACGATCGGCGCCGAGGTCCGGCGGCCGGGGATCGGCGCCGGGGTGGCGACCGTGTTCCCGGTCGGCAGGTTCTCGGGCCGGATGTGCTGGCTCAGCAGCTCGCGGATCACCCGCGGCCCCACCTCCTCGACCGAGCCGACCGGCAGCGTCCCCAGCTGGAACGGGCCATAGGCCAGACGGATCAGGCGGTTCACCGTCAGGCCGATGCTCTCCAGCACCTTGCGGACTTCCCGGTTCTTGCCTTCGGTGATCGAGACGCTGACCCACAGATTGGCCGAGGCCTTCTCGCCCTCGCCGGTCGGCTTGGCCTTGTCCAGGGTGGCCTCGATCGGGCCGTAGCGGACGCCGTCGACGGTCACCCCGTCCTTCAACTTGTCCAGCTCGGCCTGGGTCACCCGGCCCCGGGCGCGGGCCCGGTACTGGCGCACCAGTTCGGTCGACGGCAGCTCCAACGCCCGACTCAGCTCGCCGTCGTTGGTCAGGATCAGCAGACCCTCGGTGTTCAGATCCAACCGGCCGACGGAAATCACCCGCGGCAGGCCGCTGGGCAGAGCGTCGAAGACGGTCGGACGGCCCTGCGGGTCCCCGTGGGAGGTCACCAGGCCCGCGGGCTTGTGATAGCGCCAGACCCGCGTGGCCTGGGCCGCGCCGATGGGCTTGCCGTCCACGGTGATCACGTCGTCGCGGGTGACCAGGGTCGCCGGCGTGTCCAGGATCTTGCCGTTGACCGCCACCTTGCCCAGGCCGATCAGGCGCTCGACCTCGCGGCGCGAGGCGATGCCGGCCCGGGCCATGGCCTTGGCGATTCGCTCCGTGCGTTTGGGCTCGGCCGGCGCCGCGTCGGGCTTGGCGCCCGGCTTGCGGTCGCCGCCCTTGGCGAAGGGTTTACGGGGGCCGTCCTTCCGGTCGTCTTGACGCGGGCGGGGCTTCTTGTCGTTGTCGTTCGGATGGCGGACCATGATGAGCGGTTCATGCGCATGGCCTTGGCGTGTGCGCAAGCGGCGGCGGACGCGGGAGAGACTCCCGTGGGCTGCGTGATCGTCGACGAATCCACCGGAGAGGTGGTCTCCGAGGGCCGCAACGGCCCCATCGGCGCGCACGATCCGACCGCCCACGCCGAGATCCAGGCCATGCGCGCCGCCGCCGCGAAGCGCGGCAACTATCGCCTCACCGGCCTGACCCTCTACGTGACGCTGGAACCCTGCGCGATGTGCGCCGGGGCCATCAGCCACGCCCGGATCGGCCGCGTGGTCTGGGGCGCCGACGATCCCAAGGGCGGCGCGGTGGCGCATGGCCCACGCTTCTTCGACCAGCCGACCTGCCACTGGCGGCCCGCCGTCCAGGGCGGCGTCCTGGGTCAGGAGGGCGGCGACCTTCTGCGGACATTCTTCCGCGCCCGGCGCAAAGGAACGGCGGAAACGGCGGCGCGTTGATGGGCCTGACCCGTCAACGGCTAGGCTTGCCCGCATGAAGACCCCGATCGCCCTGGCCCTGTCTCTCCTGACCCTGGCCGCCTGCGGCCAGAAGCCGGCCGAGGCCCCCACGGACGGCGACTCGGTGCGCGAACGCGCCCAGGAGGCTCAGACCGCGCGACGGCGCACCGGCGCCGAGCTCCAGGACCGGGCGATGAATCGGGTCATCCGCACGGTCTACCTGTGCAACAACAGCGAGCGCCTGTCGGTCGACTTCGACAATCCGCGCGAGATGGCTACGGTCCGCACCTCCAGCGGCCAGGCCATCGACCTGTATCAGGAGCGAGCCGCCAGCGGCATCTGGTACCGCGCCTCGGGCTACGAACTGCGCGGCAAGGGCGTCATGGCGACCTGGAGCGCCGACGGCCGCCCGCCCACCGACTGCCGCGCCGTGGACTAGGCCCCTACCGCGGTATCTCCGGCCTTCCCCGGGACCATGACCCTCGGCAGAACCGTCCTCACGCCGCACCCTCGGTCCGCAGGAAGGCGGCCACGGCGGGGCGGTCCACGTCCCTGGCGACGAAGGCGTCGCCGATCGCGCGCGCCAGGATCAGGGTCAGCCGCCCGCCCTCGGCCTTCTTGTCCCCCGCCATCCGATCCAGCAGCGCCTCGGCCGAGAACGCGCCCGCCTCGGCCAGATGGACCGGCAGGCCGGCCGCCGCGATCACCGTCTCCACCCGTTCGGCCTCGTCCGGGGCGCACAGGCCCGCTGCGGCCGAGAATCGGAACGCCAGAGCGCAGCCCAGCGCCACCGCTTCGCCGTGAGCCAGCGCCGCCTCGTTGAACCCCAGCTCCGCCTCAATGGCGTGGCCGAAGGTGTGGCCCAGGTTCAGCAGGGCGCGACGGCCCGCCTCCTTCTCGTCTTCGCCGACGATGGCGCTCTTGATCTCGACGGAGCGGACGACGGCGCGATGCAACGCCGCCGGATCGCCCGTCGCGCCGCCCGCCCCCTCGCCGGCCAGCCAGTCGAAGAAGCCGGCGTCGCAGATCAGCCCGTGCTTCAGCACCTCGGCCCATCCCGACCGCAGCTGTCGGGGCGGCAAGGTGGCCAGCACGTCGATGTCGGCCAGCACCAATCGAGGCTGATGGAAGGCGCCGACCAGGTTCTTGCCGCGCGGCGTGTCGATCGCCGTCTTGCCGCCGACAGAGGAGTCCACCTGGGCCAGCAGGGTCGTCGGAACCTGTACGAAGTCGATCCCGCGCATGTAGAGCGCCGCCGCCAGCCCGGCGAGATCGCCTACGACGCCGCCTCCCAGGGCCACCACCACGTCGCTGCGATCCAGGCCCCGGGCCAGGAGTTGGTCCAGCACCCGCTCCAGCTCGGCGAACGATTTGGAGCTCTCGCCTGGCGGCACGGTCAGCATCGCTGCCTCGACGCCCGCCGCCGAGAGCGAGGCCAGGGCGGCCGGGCCGTGCAGAGCCGCCACCGTCTCATCGGCGATCACCACCGTCCGGCCCCTGGCCAGCGGCGCCAGATGACGTCCCAGCTCGACGAGCAGCCCTTCGCCCACCATGACGGGATAGGGGCGGAAGCCGCCGCCCGAAACCTGGATCGTCGTCGTCACGCGCCGGCCTCCGTCGCCCAGTAGCGCTCCAGCGCCGTCACGATCCCGTCCACCGCCTGGGCATGAGCCCCGCCGGCGACGTCCACCACCACATCGGCCTCGGCATAGACCGGATAGCGCGCCTCCGCGAGCGTCTTCAGGGCCTCCAGCGGATCGCGCCCCCGCAGCAGCGGCCGGGTGTCGCGCCGCCGGACGCGCTCCGCCACCGTCTCCAGGTCGGCGCGCATCCAGACGGTGACCGCCCGGCGCTTCAGCAGGGCCCGGGTGTCGGGGTTCAGCATCGCGCCACCGCCGGTGGCGAGCACGATCCGCGGCCCTTCCAGCAAGCGGCGCATGACCCGCGCCTCGCCCGCCCGGAACTCTCCCTCGCCCAGGCTGGCGAAGATGTCCGAGACGGTCATGCCGGCGGCGTCCTCGATCGCCTCGTCGCCGTCAGCGAACGGCAGGCCCAGCCGCCGCGCCAGCCGTCGTCCCACCGTCGATTTCCCCACGCCCATCAGGCCCACCAGAGCTATGGTGCGGCCATGGACGGGAATCGCCTCGACATCGGTCATCGGCGGCCTCTGGGGCGGCCTCGCGCGGGCGGGCGTCTGGGCGGCGGGAAGGTCGGCGTGAGGCGCGGCATGGTCCCTCCACCCTCTACACCAAGCCGCCCGCGCGCGAAGAGGGCGCCGCGATGAGCACGCCCCAGATCGAGGCCTTTCTGGAGATGATGGCCGTCGAGCGCGATGCTTCGCCTCACACCCTGGCCGCCTACGGCCGCGACCTGGCCGACGCTGAGAGCGGCATTCCCGGCGGGCTGATGGCCGCCGACGAGGCGGGGGTCGAGGGCTGGTACGCCGGGCTGGCGGCGCGCGGGCTTTCCCCGGCCACCCAGTCGCGGCGAC
>NZ_JBNFOJ010000231.1:0-4366 GCF_057364705.1 Brevundimonas sp. CURTG3B2_SDJG | reverse complement strand
CGCGCAATGGGCGATCGCCTCGGACGCCGCCGACGCCCTGGCCCGGGTGTCGGCCCGTTTCGCGCAAGGCGACGACGCCCTGGGCCGCCTGGCCGAGGAGCGCGAGGGCCTGATCGTCGTGCGCGATCGGATGGAGCGCGAACTGGAGCGCTACTATGCGTCCGACGCGCCGGCGAACCTTGAGGGACGGTCGCGGGCCCGGGAGGCCTGGGAGGCGGCCGACGCCCGCCTGCGCGCCGTCGACGCCGAGATCGAGACCCGTTTCCCCGCCTGGTCCGAGCTGACCAGCCCGCGCGCGCTGTCCGTCGCCGAGACGCAAGGCCTGCTGCGTCCGGACGAGGGCCTTCTCCTGGTCCTGGTCAATCCCGAGGCGACCTACGTCTGGGGGGTCAGCCGCGACCATATCGCCTGGGCCCGATCCGAGACGCTGGGCGAGACGGAGATGACCGAGGCGGTGAACCGCCTTCGCGCCTCCTTGACCGCGACGGCCGCCCGCGGCGCGCCGGAGGTGGATCCAACCGTGTTCGCGGGCCGTCCCGCGCCGACGTTCGACCGCGCGGAATCCTATCGGCTGTATTCCGAGATCGTCCGTCCGGTCGAAAGCGTGTTCGAGGGCAAGACCACCCTGATCACCGTCGTCACCGGCGCCCTGGCGACCCTGCCGCTGGCGGTCCTGTCGACAGCGCCTCCGACGGGTTCGGACGCCGAGCCCGACGCCTTGGCGGAGACGTCCTGGCTGATCGACCGCTACGCCCTCGCCACCCTGCCGGCGGTGTCCAGCCTGAAGGCCCTGCGCTGCCATCTGGTCGCGGATCCGGCCCAGCGCAGTCCGGGGTGTCCGGCGACGACGGCCATGGCGGCCTCACGCAGGACGGGAGACAGCGAGCGCCTGACGCTGGCCGCGTTCGGCGCGCCGGTGCTGACCGGAGCGCCAGACGCCGCCGCCCGCGGCGCGCCCTCCGCGGACGCCGTCATGGGCGAGGGCCGCCTGGCCGACGTCGCCAAGCTGAAGGCCTTGCCGTACCTGCGTGGATCACGCGTCGAGCTGGAGGCGCTGAAGGTCCGCTACCCCGGCGCACTGGTCCGCATGGGGGCGGACGCCACCGAGCGGTCGGTCCGCGCCCAGGACGCCGCCGCGCTGTCGCGGGCGCGCTTCGTGGTCTTCTCCACCCATGGCCTGATGGCGGGATCGGCGGCGGCCGAACCGGGCTTGGTGCTGACCCCCCCGGACGAGGCGACCGAGGCGGACGACGGCTATCTGAGCGCCTCGGAGGCCGCGCAACTGCGCCTGAACGCCGAGTTCGTCGTCCTGTCCGCCTGCAACACCGCCGCCTCCGACGGGCGGCCGGGCGGGGAGGGGCTGTCGGGACTGGCCCGAGCCTTCTTCTACGCCGGCGCGCGCTCGATGATGGTGTCGCACTGGGAGGTGTCGGATGCGGCCACCACCACGTTGATCACCGCCACCTTCGCCGATCTGGATGCGCGCAAGGCCGGTGATCCGGGCGTCCGCGCCCGCGCGCTGCAGGCCGGGATGCGCGCCGTCCGCGCCGAGCGTCGGTGGAGCCATCCGGCCTATTGGGCCGCCTTCACCCTGGTGGGCGAGCCTGGATAGGTTCTAGGTTCTAGGTGTTAGGGAGGAGTGTGAGCTCGGGCCTGGGGCGTTCTCTTGCCCTAGAATCTGATCCCTTCTTTCAGGCCCCCGCCTTCTTCGCGAAGCTGAGCGCGCCGGCGGCCAGCAGGGGGACCTGGGCGGCCATGGAGCGGGCGTGGGCGCTGGCGGCCGTGCCGTCGCGGACCCGGCCGGCGATGCCCTGACAGATGGCCGCCAGGCGGAACAGGTTGTAGGCGAACAGCCAGTCCAGGTTCTCCGGAGCCGTCCCGCCGGTCTGTTCGGCGTATCGGACCACGGTCTCCTGCACCGAGGGAATGCCCAGGGCCTCGATGTCGGCCCCGGCCAGGCCGTTGCGCTGGGTGGCCGGGATGACCCAGGCGATCAGGAGGTAGGAGAAGTCGGCCATGGGGTCGCCCAGGGTGGACAACTCCCAGTCCAGCACCGCCCGCACCTCGGGGCGGTCCGGGGCGAGGATCAGATTGTCCAGGCGGAAGTCTCCGTGGACGATCCGCGTCGGACCCTCAGGCGGCAAGGTCGCGGGCAGGAACTCGATCAGCCGGTCCATGGAAGGGATGGGATCGATCTCGGAGGCCCGGTACTGCTTGGTCCAGCGCCCCACCTGGCGCTCGAAATAGTTGCCGGGGCGGCCGTAGTCCGAAAGGCCGATGGAGACAGGATCGAACCGATGAAGCGCCGCCAGGGCGTCGACCTGGGCGTCGTAGATCGCGCGGCGTTCGGGCGGCGTCAGGCCGGGCAGCTTAAGGTCCCACAGGACCCGGCCCTCGACCTTGTCCATGACGTAGAACATCGAGCCGATGACGGCCTCGTCCGCGCAGAGGGCCCAAGGGCGGGCGACGGGGTACCCTTGGGCGTGCAGCGCCGAGATGACGGTGAACTCGCGGTCCACGGCGTGGGCGCTGGGCAGCAGGGTCCCCGGCGGCTTTCGGCGCAGGACGTAGGTCCGGCCGGGCGTCGACAGCTCGTAGGTCGGGTTGGACTGGCCGCCCTTGAACTGGCGCACCGTGAGCGGGCCGGCGTAGCCGTCGACGTTCGCCCGCAGCCAGGCGTCCAGCGCAACCTCGTCCAGGGCGTAGCGGGGATCGACCTCGCGCGTGCCCGAGAAGGTCGCCTGGGCGTCGCCGTGGGCGGCGTCGGAAGAGATCGTCTGGCTCATTGCGCCGCGATGATGGCGGCCTTCACGGCGGCGCGCCAGCCCTTCAACAGGCGGTCCCGGTCGGCGGCGGCCATGCGAGGCTCCCAACGCGCCGGGGCCTCGATCGGATGGTCCTCCAGATCGCCGATCAGACCGACCCCGAGCGCCGCCAGCTTGGCCGCGCCGAGCGCCGTCATCTCCTGGAAGGCTGGCCGCTCCACCACGACCTCGCAGATGTCGGCGACGAACTGCATGGCGAAGCCGTTGGCGGTGACGCCGCCATCGACCTTCAGCACCTTCAGCCTGGGCGCGCCGTCCGCCGCGAGGGCGTCCAGCAGGTCACGCGTCTGGTAGGCGAGCGATTCCAGCGCCGCCCGGACCATGTGGGCCGGACCGCTGTCACGGGTCAGGCCGACGACCGTTCCGCGCGCCTCGGGCTCCCACCAGGGCGCGCCCAGACCGGTGAAACCGGGGACCAGATAGACGCCGCCATTGTCCTTCAGGCCCTGGGCGAGGGCCTCGGACTGGCGCGAGTCGGTGATCACCTTCAGTCCGTCCCGCAGCCACTGGATCGCCGAGCCTGCGGAGAAGATGGAGCCTTCAAGCGCATAGGCCGTCGCCCCGTCCGCCGCATAGCCGAGCGTGCCGAGAAGGCGGCTGGCGGACGCCACGGGACGGGCGCCGACGTTGGCGACCAGGAAGGCCCCGGTGCCATAGGTGATCTTGGCGTCCCCGGCTTTCAGCGCGCCATGTCCCACCAGCGCGGCCTGCTGATCCCCCGCCGCGCCGTGGATCGGCAGGGCCGCGCCCAGCAGCGAGGGCTCGCAATCGCCGAGAGGGTCGGCGCACCTCCTGATTTCCGGAAGTCCCGCCAGCGGGACGTTGAAAAGCTCGGCCAGGTCGGGCCGCCAGGCCAGGGTCTGCAGGTCCATCAGCGAGGTGCGGCTGGCGTTGGTCGCGTCGGTGACGTGGCTGGCGCCGCCGGTCAGCTTCCAGATCAGCCAGCACTCGATGGTGCCCAGCTTGACCTCGCCCTGTTCCGCCCTGGCGCGGGCGCCGGGGACGGCGTCCAGCAGCCAGGCGAATTTCGAGGCCGAGAAGTAGGGATCCAGGATCAGGCCCGTCGCGTCCTGCACCATCGCCTCGTGCCCGTCGGCGGCCAGGCGACCGGTGACATCCGCCGTGCGTCGGTCCTGCCAGACGACGGCGTGGTGCAGCGGTTCGCCGGTGACGGCGTCCCACATCACCGAGGTCTCGCGCTGGTTGGTGATGCCGACGGCGGCGAAGCGGCCGACGCCGCCGGCCTTCTTCACCACCTCGCGGCAGGTCTGCAGCGTCGCCGCCCAGATCTCGGCGGCGTCATGCTCGACCCAACCGGGTCGGGGGAAATGCTGCTGAAGCTCGATCTGGCTGACGGCGACAGGGCGCAGGCCGCCCTCGGGCGCGGGTTCGAAGGCGACGGCGCGGGTCGAGGTGGTGCCCTGGTCGATGGCGAGGATCAGCTGGGTCATGCCGAAAGGTTAGAGCATTCCTCCCCCATCGGGGGAGGGGGACCATGCGAAGCATGGTGGAGGGGCGTCAAAAGCGAGCGCGGTCCCGGC
>NZ_JBNFOJ010000230.1:0-4416 GCF_057364705.1 Brevundimonas sp. CURTG3B2_SDJG | reverse complement strand
AGCCCGCCCGCGTCGAAGGGCGCCGTCCCGGCCCGCACACGATAGCCGTCGGCCCGCAGCAGCGCGGCGAAGGGCGCGTACTGGCCGTCCAGGCGGTGGAAGTTGCGGTGCGCCTCGTCGATGACCACCACCGGCCCGGCCTCCGCCGCATAGGCCGGCCGCGCCACCGTCGGACGGAAGTCCGGATCGACCAGCTGCTGGGCCTGGATGGGCGAGGCCAGGGCGACGAGGGCCAGGGTCAGGCCAAGGATGGACAGTCTCATGATCGGCGCCTCCATCGAGACGGCGACGCTAGCACGCCCGGCTCAGCCCTTCAGCCGCTTCGCGTGGAAGGCGACGTGGTCGTCGATGAAGCTGGTCATGAAGAAGTAGGAGTGGTCGTAGCCGGGCTGCATCCTGAGCGTGACCTTGCGGCCCGCCGTCCGGGCGGCCTGGGCCAGCAGTTCGGGCTTCAGCTGCTCGGCCAGGAAGGGATCGACGTCGCCCTGATCGATCAGGATGTCGTCGAAGCCCGCGCCCGCGCCGCCCTCGATCAGCAGGGCCGCGTCGTGCCCGGCCCACCTCGTCCGATCGTCGCCCAGATAGGCGGCGAACGCCTTCTCGCCCCAGGGGCAGCGCGTCGGCGAGGCGATCGGCGCGAAAGCCGAGACGGACCGGAACAGCTCGGGATGGCGCAGCGCCAGGGTCAGGGCCCCGTGCCCGCCCATCGAATGGCCGAAGATCGAGCGCGTCCGGTTCGTCGGGAAGGCCTCGTCGATCAGGCCGATCAGCTCGTCCGCGACATAGCTTTCCATGCGGAAATGCGGAGCCCAGGGGGCTTGCGTGGCGTCGACGTAGAAGCCGGCTCCCTGCCCCAGGTCGTAGGCCGGGTCGTCCGCCACGCCCTGGCCGCGCGGCGAGGTGTCGGGCGCGACCACGATCACGCCGTGCTCGACCGCGGCCCGGTAGGCTCCGGCCTTGGTGGTGAAGTTGTCCTCGGTGCAGGTCAGGCCCGACAGCCAGATCAGGACGGGGAACGGCCCCTCGCCGCCAGGAACGAAGACCGACAGCGTCATCGGCGTGCCGGTGGCCGCGCTGTCGTGCCTCAGATAGCGCAGGGTTCCGCCGTGGACGGCGTGGGTCTTCAGGATGTCCATGGGCGGTCTCCGACGGTCCGGGCGTTCTCTATCGGCCCAGCACCAGCCAGGTCCAGTGGACGCCGCTGGCGAGTTGCTAGCCGCGCCCGCGCCCTTCAGGATCGGTTCCGCCCCCATCCCAACCGTCATTCCCGGCCTTGTGCCGGGAATCCATGAACACGACAGGCTAGGATCCAGACCGCTCAGGCGCACTCCGCGACGATGGATGGCCGGGACAAGCCCGGCCATGACGGAAGACAACACGCATATCTCACCGACTGGACGTCGATCGCCCCTAGCCCGCCACCCGATGCAGGGCGCAGACCTTGTTGCCCGAGGGATCGCGCAGATAGGCCAGGTTCAGCTTGCCGAAGGGACCGTCGCGCTCGCCGGGCGGATCCTCGATCGAGCGGCCGCCGGCGGCCACGCCCGCGTCGTGGAAGGCCTTGACCATCTCGGCGGTCTTGGCGTGGAAGCCGATGGTGCCGCCGTTGGCGTGACAGGCCGGCTCACCGTCGATCGCCGGCCGACGGCGAAGGCCCCGCGCTCGGTGCGCCACCAGTAGCGGCCTTGGGGTCCGGACCCATCGCGGGCGGAACGCCCAGAGCGCCCAGCGCTGCGTCATAGAACCGGCGCGACGCCTCCACGTCGTTCGCGCCCACGGTCAGGTGTGTGAACATGGCCTCTCCTCCCGGTGAATCAGGCCCGTTTTTTAAACAACCATCCTCGCGGCGCAAGCGCTCATGCTCTGCAGTTTCTCCGGTCCTCGCCTCAGAACACCACGACCGAGCGGATGCTCTTGCCCTCGTGCATCAGGTCGAAGGCCTCGTTGATCTGCTCGAGGGGAAGGGTGTGGGTGATCATCGGGTCGATCTCGATCTTCCCGTCCATGTACCAATCCACCACCTTGGGCGTATCGGTCCGGCCCCGCGCGCCGCCGAAGGCCGAGCCGCGCCAGACGCGGCCGGTGACCAGCTGGAACGGTCGCGTGGCGATCTCCTTGCCCGCCTCGGCCACGCCGATGATCACGCTCTCGCCCCAACCGCGGTGGCAGGCCTCCAGCGCCTGGCGCATGACCACGGTGTTGCCGGTGCAGTCGAAGGTGTAGTCGGCCCCGCCGCCGGTCAGCTCGACCAGGTGGGCGACCACGTCCGAGACGTCCTTGGGGTTCACGAAATGGGTCATGCCGAAGCGGCGGCCCCACTCCGCCTTGTCGCCGTTGATGTCGACGCGACGATCATGTCGGCCCCAACCATCTTCAAGCCTTGGATGACGTTCAGACCGATGCCGCCCAGGCCGAAGACCACGGCGTTGGCGCCCGGCTCAACCTTGGCCGTATTGACCACCGCGCCGACGCCCGTGGTCACGCCGCAGCCGACGTAGCAGGCCTTGTCGAACGGCGCGTCCTTGCGGATCTTCGCCAGGGCGATCTCGGGCAGGACGGTGTAGTTCGAGAAGGTCGAGCAGCCCATGTAGTGGGCGATCGCCTGGCCCTTGTAGCTGAAGCGCGACGTGCCGTCGGGCATCAGCCCCTTGCCCTGGGTGGCGCGGATGGCGGTGCAGAGGTTGGTCTTACGGCTGAGGCACGACTTACACTGGCGGCATTCCGGCGTGTACAGCGGGATGACGTGGTCGCCGACCTCGACCGAGGTCACGCCCGGTCCCACCTCGACCACCACGCCCGCGCCCTCGTGGCCCAGGATCGAGGGGAAGATCCCCTCCGAGTCCAGCCCGTCCAGGGTGTAGGCGTCGGTGTGACAGATCCCCGTCGCCTTGATCTCGACCAGCACCTCGCCGGCGCGCGGCCCCTCCAGATCGACCTCGACGATCTCCAGCGGGCGTTTGGCCTCGAAGGCGACGGCGGCGCGGGTCTTCATGTCGGGAGCTCCTTGGATCTGCGCCTGTGTGTCACGAGCGGCGCCGGGAACGCCAGCCGGGCCAGGCCAAAAAGTGCACTCGAGAAAATGGAGTGCACATCGTGCACTTTTGTAAGGCCGACCTGACATCGTCCGAGCCAGCAAGCACCATAGTCGGCTCATACGTCAGAAGCGGACGCATGACTTTCCTTTCCCCGCGGGACTCGGGCTTTAGTGTGCGCATGACCAACCTCGTCATCCTCACCGGCGCCGGCATATCGGCCGAGAGCGGCGTGCCCACCTTCCGCGCCGACGACGGTCTGTGGATGGGCCATCGGGTCCAGGACGTCGCCACGCCCCAGGCCTTCGCCCGCGACCCGGCCCTGGTGCAGGACTTCTACAACCGCCGTCGGCGCCAGCTGGCGGAGGTGGAGCCCAACCTCGCCCACCACGCCCTGGCCGAGCTGGCCGCGCGGTGGGAGGGCGAACTCCTGCTGGTCACCCAGAACGTCGACGACCTGCACGACCGCGCCCATGCGCTCAGGCCGCCCGGCCCGGGCTTCGAGCTGATCCACATGCACGGCGAATTGCTGAAGGCGCACTGCACCGCCACCGGCCGGTCAGCGACTGGCCGGGCGACATGGCCGCCCGCGAGCCCTCGCCGCACCATCCCGCGGGCCGCATGCGTCCGCACATCGTCTGGTTCGGCGAGTTTCCCCTGCGCATGGAGCGGATCGAGGCGGCGCTGGCCGAGTGCGACCTGTTCGCCGCCATCGGCACCTCGGGCGCGGTCTATCCGGCCGCCGGCTTCGTGCAGCAGGCCAATCTGGCCGGGGCCCGCACGGTGGAGCTCAACATCGAGCCGACGATGGGCCGCCGCCTGTTCGACGAGGGCCGCTACGGGCCGGCGACGGAGGTGGTGCCGGCCTGGGTGGACGAGATGCTGCGATAGGCCGTCATGGCCGATAAGGGCCGAAGGCGGATTGCAGGACGACCGCGCTCGTTGTTCCGAACCAGGGGGCGGCCAAGTCCAGCCATTGCGGATTGCGCGCCTCGATCAGCGCTAGTTTCCACTGTCGCTTCCACTTCTTGATCGCCTTCTCGCGTGCGATCGCGTTCACGATCAGCTCGTGCGGCTCGAACCAGACGAGAGTCTTGCAGCCGTACTCGGCGGCGAAGCCTTTCACGACGCCATTCCGGTGCTGCCACACGCGGCCCACCAGATGACTCGTCATCCCGGTGTAGATCGTTCCGTTGCGCCGATTGGCCATGATGTAGACGGCGATGATGTGCTCGGGGTCCCGGCCGCGCACTTCGACAACCCTAAGTTAAATACGAACACAACCTATGCCGTCATTCCGGGGCGCTCGCTAGAGCGAACCCGGAATGACGGAGAGAGAGAGAGAGAGAGAGAGAGAGAGAGAGAGAGAGAGAGAGACACCATG
>NZ_JBNFOJ010000229.1:0-4435 GCF_057364705.1 Brevundimonas sp. CURTG3B2_SDJG | reverse complement strand
GAGACCGACTTCGTCGATCCGCGCGCCCTGCGGGCGCGGCGCCAGGTCGCGCCTCTTCGACCGGCAGGCCATCGACGCCGCTCGCGCCGCGATGGCTACCCCGGAAACCGAAACGCCCGCACGCACCGGCTTCGGCCTGAAGAGGGGCGGCAAGTCGCGGCTGCAGGAACGGCTGGACAAGCAGGCGGCCAAGGACGGCGGCACGGTCCGCAAGGCCCTGGGCGCCTCGGCCGTCGCGGTGGTCCTGACGGCGAGCGGCGCGGTGGCGTTCAGCGAACTGACCGACGCCGGCATCGTCATTCCCGGGCTGACTGGAACCGGATCGGCGGCCACGGCCCAGCCCATCGCGGCGTTGGCGGCGACACCGGCCGCCCCCGCGGATCTGACGCGGGCCGCGGAACTCTATCAGCAGGCGGTGACCAAGCTGGACGGCGACGACGCGACCGGGGTGGACGTGCTGAAGCAGGCGGCCGGCCTGGGCTATGCGCCGGCGCAACTGCACCTGGCGGGCCTGTATCAGGACGGGCTGAAGGGCCTGACCGCGAGCCCCGGCGGAAGCGCGGACGGTGGGCGCGGCGGGCGGCCGACGGGGGCGACGCGCGCGGCATGCACGCCTACGGCATGTATCTGTTCGACGGCGTGGGTGGCGCGCGCAACCGCGCCGAGGCCCTGATCTGGTTGCGCAAGGCTGCAGAGCAGGGCCTGGTGGACAGCCAGTTCAATGTCGCCAAGCTGTACGAGACCGGCGACGAGGGCATCGCGCCGGACGCGGTCCAGGCCTACAAATGGTATCTGATCGCCTCGCGCGCCGGGGACGGCGACGCCCAGGCGGCCGTCGAACGGCTGCGCGTGACCCTTTCCGCCGCCGATCGCGGCCAGGCCCGCGCCGACGCCGACAAGTTCACCGTCGAACCGATGGCGTGACCCGCTAGCGTTTCGCGCGCATCGGGTTGCGCCAGCCGCCCGGGGCGTTCAGGACAGTTCCACCGTCGCCTTCCCGGCGCCTGACCTCAGTTCCAGCCGAAGGCGCGTCCTTTGGATATCTATCTGCCGATCGCCGAGGTTTCGGTGAACTGGCCGCTCCTGGTTCTGCTGGGGGCGACGGTGGGATTCGTGTCCGGGCTGTTCGGCATCGGCGGGGGCTTCCTGATGGCCCCGATCCTGATCGTGCTGGGCATCCCGCCCTCGGTCGCGGTCGCCAGCCAGGCCAGCCACGTGGTGGCCTCCTCGACCTCGGGCGTCATCAGCTACACCAGCCAGAAGGCCGTCGACTACCGGATCGGCGGGATCATGGCGCTGGGCGGCGTCGTCGGCGCCCTGCTGGGGGTCGAGCTGTTCCGCTACCTGCGCCTGCTCGGCCAGGCGGACCTGGCGGTGGCCCTGTCCTACCTGCTGTTCCTGGGCGCCATCGGAACGCTGATGCTCTACGAAAGCCTGGGCCAGATCCTGCGCCGGGTGCGCGGCGAGGTGACGCCGCATAAGGAACGCCGCCGGCCGATGTGGCTGTACGGCCTGCCGCTGCGGATGCGCTTTCCGCGCTCGGGCCTGTACATCAGCGTCATCCCGCCGATCGGCCTGGGGGTGTTCGTCGGCGTGCTGTCGGCGATCATGGGCGTGGGCGGCGGCTTCATCCTGGTGCCGGCGATGCTCTACGTCCTGCGCATGCGGGCCCAGGTGGTGGTCGGCACCAGCCTGTTCCAGATCATCATCACGACGGCGATCACCACCATTCTGCAGGCTGGGCGCAACCAGACGGTGGACATCGTGTTGTCCATGCTGCTGCTGCTGGGCGGGGTGGTCGGCGCGCAATACGGCGCGCGGTTGTCCGGACGGCTGCGGGCCGAGGAGCTGCGCGCGCTGCTGGGACTGATCGTCCTGTTCGTCGGCATCTACATGGGCCTGGAGCTATTCGTGCGCCCCAGCGACCTGTTCTCGTTCGCGCCGGGGGTCGAGCAGTGATGCAGGCCGTTCCCCCGCCCCCGCCCCCGTCCCCGCCCGTGGTCGTCATGCCCGCGCCAGAGCAGTCGGCGGGCACGGTCGGCCAGGTGCGCGTCGCCGCCGCCATGACCGACGCGCGGGTGATGGTCGACTCCAGCTTCCGCGGCGCCTCGATCGTGCTCTACGGCGCGGTGTTCAACCCGACCGAGGTTCCCGCCGACGTGGTGGTGGTGGTGCGCGGCCCCGACGCCCCGGTCCGCCTGGTCAAGAAGACCCGCAACACCGGCGTCTGGCTGAACAGCCGCCCGGTGCTGTTCGAGGGCGCCCCCGGCTTCTACATGACCGCCTCGACCCGGCCCCTGCCGGACATCGCCGAGTTCGGCCAGTTGCGCCGGCTGGGGGTGGGGGTCGACCACCTGAGGATCAACGCGCCAGAGGAGAGCCGCACGGTCACTCGCTACGGCGTGCGCGACGTGGTCGTCAGCCGGCTGGGCGAGGACTATCTGGACTGGCGCCGCGCCGTGATCCGGTTGCGCGAGGCGGCGGCGCTTTACAACACCGACCCCGAGGGCGTGACCTTCGTGGACAAGGGCCTTTTCCGGGCCGAGGTCGAACTGCCGGCGGTGGCTCCCACTGGCCAGTATTTCGCCGAGGTCTGGCTGTTCCAGGACGGCGAGCCGGTCTCGGTCTCGAACCTGACCCTGACGGTGGAGAAGGTCGGCATCGAGCGCGACATCTTCGAGTTCGCCCACCGGCGGCCGTGGACGTACGGCGTGCTGTGCGTGCTGCTGGCGGCGTTCACGGGCTGGGCGGCGAGTAGGGTGTTCAGGCGGAGCTGACGATGAAGCGACCCCATCCTATCGACCTGGTGCTCTGGGGCGTGCTGATCCTCGCGACCCTGGCGATGGCAGTCGCGGCGATCCGACCGGTGTGGTCGCCGGTGGCCTGGGCGGAGAGGATCGACGGCGGGGCGGCGGGCGCCCCGCCCCGCTGAGCCGAGGCCTAGCTCGCCGCGAACTCGCTGAGCGCGTCCAGAACGCGCGTTCTGATCCTCGGTCCCCACCGTGATCCTCAGGCAGTCGTGCAGGCCGTAGCCGCCGACCGGGCGAACGATGATCCCCTTGGTGTGCAGGTAGTCGTTGGCGGCCGCGGCGTTGCGCTTCTCGTCCGGGAAGCGGACCAGGACGAAGTTGCCGGCGCTGGGGAAGACCTCGAAGCCGAAGCCCTTGATGGCCTGGGTCAGGCGCGGGCGCCAGGTTTCGACCAGTTGGCGAGATGCTTGCTGGTGGGCCTCGTCGCCCAGCGCCGCGACGGCGGCCTCCAGGCCCGGGACCGAGACGTTGAACGGCAGGCGGATGCGGTCGACGGCCTCGGCCACCGACAGGGGCGCGTAGCCGAAGCCGATGCGCAGGCCGCCCAGGCCGTGGATCTTGGAGAAGGTGCGGGTGACGACGACGTTGGCCGCCTCGCGGGCCAGGCCGAAGCTGGTCTCCCAGTCGGGCGCGGTGACGAACTCGGCGTAGGCCTCGTCGATGACCAGCAGGACGTGGGGCGGCAGGGCCGCATGCAGGCGCCGCGTCTCCTCGGCGGTGTTGTAGCTGCCGGTCGGGTTGGACGGGCTGGAAATGTAGACGATGCGGGTGCGGTCATCGACCTGCTCCAGCAGCGCGTCGACCTCGGCCTTGAAGCCCGGCTCGGGGGCCAGCTTGACCTGGGCCTGATTGGCCAGGGCGGAGATGCGGTAGGCGAGGAAGCCGTACTGGCCGGTGACGATGTTGTCGCCGGGGGTCAGGTAGGTCTGGTTCAGCAAGGCGAAGACTTCGTCCGAGCCGTTGCCGAAGATCAGCCGTTCAGGCTCCAGGCCGTGGTGGGCGGCGACGGCGTCGCGCAGCTTGCCGGCCCGGCCGTCCGGATAGATGTGGATGTTCGCGACCGCCGCCTGATAGGCGGCCCGCGCCTTCTCGCCGGCGCCCAGGGCGTTCTCGTTGGACGACAGCTTCATCGGCTCGGCGACGCCGTCGATCTTCGACTTGCCCCCGACGTAGGGCGCGATGTCCAGGATGCCGGGCTTGGGCTGGGGCAGGTCGGTCATGCGGGCTCTCAGAAGATGGGGGCGGCGCCGATGACGCCGGACAGGCTGCCGGGCGCGCCGTCCAGCCGCCCGTCCTCGGCCTGCACATAGCCCGCCAGGACGAACAGCTTCAAGCCGCCCGCCGCGATCAGCGGCGTCGCGGCCAGACCCGAGGCCGACAGGGCCTCTACGATGCGGGCGTCGGGCAGGGCGCTGTCAGTGGCCCAGAAGGTCCGATCGTCGCCGGTGGGGCCAGGCGGCGCGCGTTGGACCATCAGGGCCGCGGCTGGCCGGCGCGTGATCGGGCAAGGCGGCGACGACGCGCAGGTCGGGCTCGGCCAGCACGGCGGCCCCACCAGGCGGAGTTCGGGGTCAGATCCATCAGGGCGCGGCCGCCGTTGCGCACGGCGGCGAGCGTCGCCTCGG
>NZ_JBNFOJ010000228.1:0-4436 GCF_057364705.1 Brevundimonas sp. CURTG3B2_SDJG | reverse complement strand
CCGCGGCCGAGGTGTCGGCCCGCACCGAAGCCGCCCGCCAGGCCGCGGCCGCGCAAGCCCAGGCCCAGCTCCAGTCCGCTTCATTGCAGGCGACGTCGCCGCAGTAGGCCCGCGACGCCGCATGTCGTGGCCATGCCGCAATCGGGAGCCTATGTTGCGTCCGCAATGAGCGCCGACCACACACACGTCCGCCCCTGGCGTCACATCGAACGCCGCAAGAGCCGCCAGATCATGGTCGGCTCCGTCGCCGTGGGCGGCGACGCCCCGATCAGCGTCCAGTCGATGACCAACACCCCGACGTCGACGCCGCGGCCACCCTCGACCAGATCCGCCGGCTGGAAGAGGCCGGGGCCGACATCGTCCGCGTCTCCTGCCCCGACGAGGAGTCCACCGCCGCCTTCCGGACCATCGCCCGCGAGGCCCGGGTCCCGCTCGTCGCCGACATCCACTTCCACTACAGGCGCGGCGTCGAGGCCGCCCAGGCCGGCGCCGCCTGCCTGCGCATCAACCCGGGCAACATCGGCTCTTCGGATCGCGTGCGCGAGGTCGTCCAGGCCGCCAAGGACCACGGCTGCTCGATGCGCATCGGCGTCAACGCCGGCAGCCTGGAGCGCGAGCTTCTGGAGAAGTACGGCGAGCCCTGCCCCGAGGCCATGGTCGAAAGCGCGCTGAACCACGCCCGCATCCTCCAGGATCACGACTTCCACGAGTTCAAGATTTCGGTGAAGGCGTCCGACCCCTTCCTCACTGTCGCCGCCTACCAGCAGCTGGCCGACGCCATCGACTGTCCGCTGCACCTGGGGGTGACCGAAGCGGGGCCGCTGCGCACCGGCACGATCAAGTCCGCCATCGGCATGGGCTCGATGCTGTGGGCCGGCATCGGCGACACCATTCGCGTTTCGCTGGCGGCGGACCCGGTCGAGGAGATCAAGGTCGGCTTCGACATCCTGAAGTCGCTGGGCCTGCGCCACCGCGGCGTCAACATCATCGCCTGCCCCTCGTGCGCCCGTCAGGGCTTCAACGTCATCGAGACGGTCGGCGTCCTGGAAGAGCGGCTGGCCCATGTGACCACTCCGATGTCGCTGTCGATCATCGGCTGCGTCGTCAACGGCCCGGGCGAGGCCCTCTACACCGACGTCGGCTTCACAGGCGGCGGCAAGGGCGCGGGCATGGTCTATCTGAACGGCAAGATCGCCCACAAGCAGGCCAACGACGGCATGATCGACGAGATCGTCGCCCAGGTCGAAGCCAAGGCCGCCGAGCTCGAGGCGGCGCGCAAGGCGGCGGAGGCGGCCGGCCTTCGAGGCGGCTGAGTAAGGCTCTGTTCCGCCTCAAGCTCCTGCGCTAGTCAATCCAGCCTGTCCAAGGGGGAGCTCCATGATCCGTCACGCCGCCGCCGCGGTCGCGTCGCGCTTCGCTGGGGCTCCGTCCCCGCCGTCCCCGTCCTGGCCCAGGCGGCGCCGGCCGCCGCCGCGACGTCGACCGCCGCCCATGTCCAGCTTCCCGCCCCAGACGGCCGCGTCATCGACGTCAGCGTGTGGACGGCGGCGGACGAGCAGGGCGTGATCGTGTTCGGCCACGGCTGGGGCAGCGAACCGTCGCGCTATCACCGGATCATCGACTACTGGGTCGCCCACGGCTTCACCGTGGTCGCGCCGATGCACACGGATTCGATGCAGCATCCGCAACACGCCGAGGCCACCTCGCAGAGCATCTTCATCACCCGTCTGGTCGATCTGGGCGTGGTGCGCGGCTACGTGAAGGCCAGCCATCCGGGCAAGCCCCTGGTCGCGGCCGGCCATTCCTTCGGCGCGCTCAACGCCCTGATGGAGGGCGGCGCCGTCACTGTCGCCGGGCCCCAGGCGGACCCGGACGTGCGGGTGGTCGTGGCCCTGTCCTCGCCCGGGACCGTCCCGGGCGTGGTCGATCCGTCGAGCTTCGCCACCGTCACCGTGCCGATCCTGATGGTGACGGGCGACGCCGACACCGTGCCGGGTTTCGTCACCGAGCCGCGCGATCACCGCCTGTCCTTCGACACCAGCCCGGCCGGCGACAAGATGCTGCTGACTTTCGCCGGCGGCGATCACAGCCTGATCGGCAACGCCGACGCCCCCGACTTCGACCTGATCGCCGCGACGACCCTGGACTTCATGCGCGCCCATGCGCTGGGCGATGCCGAGGCGCAGGCGCGTCTGGATCGTCTAACCGCGCCCGAGGGCGTGACCATCGAGCGCCGTTGAGACCATGAAGCTCTATATCACCGCCCCGTCGCCCTACGCCCGCAAATGCCGGATCGTCGCCCGCGAAAAGGGGCTGGCGGTCGAGGAGATCTTAGTCGATCCCTACGCCGACGCGGCCGAACTTCTGGCCTCCAACCCGTTGATCCAGGTTCCGTCCCTGATCGCGTCGGACGGCCTGCCGATCAATGACAGCCCGGTGATCTGCGAATATCTGGACGCGCTCGGAGACGGCCCCCGGCTTCTGCCCGTCGAGGGACCGGACCGGCTGCGCGTGCGGCGCATCGAGGCCATGGCCGACGGCCTCTTGGAAATGGGGGTCAAGCTCGTCCTGGAGAAGCGCCGGCCCGAGCACGAGCGGTCGCCGTCATGGATGGAGCGCTGGACCCGGAACATGGGCCGCGCCCTGGACGCCCTGGAGGCGCAAGGCCTGTCGGCCGACGACGTTCACATGGGGACCCTGACCGCCGGCGTGGCCATGACCTGGATCGCCTTCCGCCACCCGGACTTCGACCTGACCACCGGCCGTCCGTCGCTGGTCGCCTTGCAGGCGGCGCTGGAGGCGCGGCCGAGCTTCATGGAGACCCGGCCCGCCTAGGCCATCACCCCGGCCAGTTGCAGGCCCTGGAAGCCGGCCAGAACCAGCAGCAGCCCTCCGACCGCATAGGTGAGAGCCCTCTGCGGCACCCGCTTGACGATCAGCCCCGCGAACGGCGCCGCCAGAAGGCCGCCCGCCACCAGGCCGGCGACCGCCGCGAACTGGTGCTCCAGCGCCCCCGCCTCCTTCCAGTGACCCGTCACCAGCGCCCACACGAAGGTCGCGCTGATCGCCACGGTCAGGAAGAACTCGGCGGTGTTCACCGTGCCGATGGCGCGGCGCGGCTCCTGCCCGGCGCCCACCAGGGTCGAGGAGACCGTCGGCCCCCAGCCGCCGCCTCCGATCGCATCCAGGAAGCCGCCGATCACGCCGAGCGGCGACACGATCCAGGCCGGCCGGATCTTGCGCGGCTGGATGTCGTGTCCGGCCCGCCAGAGGATGTAGAGCCCCATCAGCGCCAGGTAGGCGATCACGAACGGCTTGACGACGTCGCTGTCCAGGCCCGCCAGCACATAGGCCCCCAGGCAGCCGCCGATCACCCCGGCGATCGCCAGGGGGATGAACAGCCGCCACTCCACGTTCTTGTGCCACACGTGGCTGCCGGCCGAGGCGGCGGTGGTGAACACCTCCGCGCCATGCACGCTGGCCGACGCCATCGCCGGCGGCACTCCGAAGGCCAGGAGCACGGACGACGAGATCACCCCGTAGGCCATGCCCAACGAGCCATCGACCGCCTGCGCCAGGGCTCCGACCAGGAAGAACAGCAGGAAGGTTTCCATGAAGCCCCGTCAATGGCGGACGTCGTTCGTCCGTCCCTCTGGAGCTAATGCGCGAACCCGCCGGCCGTAACGGCGACGCTGTCACTTTTCCGTCAGTCCGCCTTACCGCTTGTTCACTGGACCGTGCGCCGCGAACACGGCCTTCTGCGGGAAACACCAGGAAACAGACTCATGACATTCCATATCGGACTGACCGCCGGCCTCGCCGCCCTGCTGCTTGCGGGGACCGCCGCCGCCCAGATCGGCAACGAGCCCGCTCGGCCGGATCCGGCCTTCGCCTGCCATGTGGGCCTCTACCGGACGTCCGACGGAACCCCTCGTCGACGTCGCCCCCGGTCAGCGGGCCCGGCGGCGCTGGCGCCTGCTGGACGGCCGCACCGGCCGGCTGCGCCAGGACGCCTCCGGCGCCTGGACCGCACGGAGGGTTGGACCGAGCAACCTTCCCCTATCCAGGCCGCCTTCGGCGATTGCGCCCAGGCCGACCGCATGACCTTCGACGGCCGCGAGGCGCGCCGCGTTGCCCTCACTACGACCGACGTCGCCTTCACCGGCGACGACGGAACCCCGCTCGCCGGCCGCTTGATCCTTCCGCCGGGCGACGGCCCGGTTCCCATCATGGTCGAGATCCACGGTTCGGAGGCCTCTTCGGCCCTGGACTTCAACTGGTTCCAGCGTCTGGCCCCCGCCTCGGGCGTCGGCGTTTTCGTCTACGACAAGCGCGGCACCGGAGGCTCCCAGGGCGAGTACAACCAGAATTTCGAGATCCTGGCCGCGGACGCCGCGGCGGCCGTCCGCGCGGCGCGACAGGCGGCCGGAGCCCGC
>NZ_JBNFOJ010000227.1:0-4439 GCF_057364705.1 Brevundimonas sp. CURTG3B2_SDJG | reverse complement strand
CGCCGACGGCCGGGCCGCCGCCGGCGTCGGACCGCACGGCGCCGAACCCGGGCACCTCGGCCAGGTCGGTGGAGACGTTCTCGCCGGGCCCCGAGGCCAGCCTATCCTTCTGCCAGACGAAGGCGCCCAGGGTTCCCAGCCGGCGACCAGCGCGATCAGGGCGATCACGCCGGTCCGCCGCAGGTCCTGCAGCGCCACGACCAGGGCCAGGACGCCCGCGGCGGCGCCGACGAAGGACAGCCACCACGCGACCTTCAGCGTCAGCAGGTCATAGCCGGTCTCGACCGGCAGCAGCCGGCGCGGACCGAGATCGCGGCCACGAGGACCAGAAGCGGCGCGGCGATCGCCAGCGCGGTCAGCGCCCTGACCGCCCCCGCCCCTTTCGCCGCGGTCCGGGCCACGGCCTCAGGCCCCGGCCGTCGGCAGGCGATAGTCCTTCAAGCGCTCGCGGACGACCTTCTTGTCGATCTTGCCGGTCGCGCCGAGCGGAATGTCGTCCACGAAGACCACGTCGTCCGGCATCCACCATTTGGCGATCTTGCCCTGCAGGAAGTCCAGGTGCTCTTGCTTGTCCTGGGCCTCGCCCGGCTTGAGCTTGACCACCAGCACGGGCCGCTCGTCCCATTTCGGATGCGCCGCCCCGATCACGGCGGCCAGTTCGACCTTGGGGTGGCCGACCGAGATGTTCTCGATCTCGATGGAGCTGATCCACTCGCCGCCGGACTTGATCACGTCCTTGGCGCGGTCGGTGATCTGCATGAAGCCGTGCTCGTCGATGGTCGAGACGTCGCCGGTGTCGAAATAGCCCTCGTTGTCCAGGATCTCGCCGCCCTCGCCCTTGAAGTATCCGCCGGCGATGGTCGGCCCCTTGATCATCAGGCGGCCGTAGGTGTGCCCGTCGCGCGGCATCTCCTGGCCGGCGTAGTTCTTGAGCTTGAGTTCGACGCCGAGCGGCGGGATGCCCTGTTTGACCCGCCACTTCATGCCCTCGTCGTACGGCAGGGCCGCGAGCTCGGGGGTCAGGTTGGACAGGGTGCCGATGGGCGAGGTCTCGGTCATGCCCCAGCCCTGGACGACCTCGATGTCGAACTCGTCGTGGAAGGCCCGGATCAGGCTTCCGGGACGCGCGCCGCCGATCAGCACCTTTCGAACCGTGGGGATCTTCAGATTGTTCTCGCGCAGGAAGGCGAGCAGTCCCTGCCAGACCGTGGGCACGGCGGCCGAGAAGGTGACGCCCTCGCTCTCGATCAGCTCGTAGATGGCGGCGCCGTCCATGCGGGCGCCCGGCATGACCAGCTTGGTCCCGCCGGCGGGGCCGGCGAAGGCGATGCCCCAGGCGTTGGCGTGGAACATCGGCACCACCGGCAGGATCACCTCCTTCGGCGACGGCCCCAGCACGGTGGCCTGCATGCCCAGCAGCGTGTGGATGAAGTTCGACCGGTGCGAATACAGCACCCCTTTCGGGTTTCCGGTCGTGCCGGAGGTGTAGCAGAGGCCGCAGGCGGTCTGTTCGCCGAAGTCGCCCCAGGCCACGTCGCCCGAGGCGCCGGCCAGCAGGGCCTCGTAGCATTCCGCGCCCGGCAGCTTGGTCGCCGGCATGGTCAGCTCGTCGGTCAGCACCACCACGCGCTCGACCGACGGGCAGTGCGGCAGGACCGCCTCAAGCAGGGGGATGAAGGTCAGATCGACGAAGATGATCTTATCTTCGGCGTGGTTGATTATGTAGGCGAGCTGCTCGGGGAACAGGCGCGGGTTCAGGGTGTGGCACACCGCGCCGATGCCCATGATGCCGTACCAGACCTCCATGTGGCGGCCGGTGTTCCAGGCCAGGGTGGCGACGCGGTCGCCGACCTTGACGTCCCAGTCCTTCAGGACCCCGGACACCCGCTTGGCCCGGGCGTGGATCTCGGCGTAGGTCGTGCGGACGATCGGCCCTTCGACCGACCGGGTCACCACCTCGCGGTGACCATGCCAGTTCTTGGCGTGGTCTATGATCTTGTCGACCGTCAGCGGCCAGTCCTGCATCAACCCAAGCATCGCGGTCCCTCACGCTTGCGCCTGCTCTGACGAGGCGCTTGACGGTCACGCTATCGGTGTGATCGGCGATAAGCAACGTAACGCAGGGTCAAGGAACGCGCCCGGAATCAGGCCTGCGGCAACCTGTCCCGCGTCCGCGGCTGCGACCCCGCGGGCACCCGGCGACTAGCCGGGGCGGCCCGGCGGCCCTAGAAGCGGCCGATGCCCGTTCTGATCGCCATCACCGGGGGCTCCGGCTCCGGCAAGAGCACCCTGGCGGAAGCCCTGGTCGACGCCCTGCCCTCGGGCGCGGCGGTGCTGCTGCGCGAGGACTCCTACTATCGGGACGCCGCCGGTCTGCCGGACTTCGATCCGGCGACCTTCGACTTCGACGACGTCGCCGCGCGCGATCACGCGCTGATGATCCGCGATCTCGCGGAGTTGAAGGCCGGGCGGGACATCGCGGCCCCGATCTACTCCTTCATCCACCACGGCCGGGAACCGGGCGGCGAGCCCATCCGCGCCGCCGACGTGGTGATCGTGGAAGGCACCCATGTGCTCTGCACGCCCGACCTGGTCGAGCTGTTCGACATCCGGGTGTTCGTCGACACCCCCGCCGACATCCGCTTCATCCGCCGCCTGTTGCGGGACCAGGCCGAGCGGGGACGGACGGCGGACTCGGTCATCGCCCAGTACCTGGCCACCGTCCGCCCCGGCCACGAGCGGCTGACCGAGCCCTCGCGGGTCAACGCCGACTTCATCGTCGCCGACGCCACGGCCGCCGTCCGGCTGGAGGATCCCCAGGCCGTGGTGCGGCTGGCGGCGCCGGTGCTGGCCCATCCCCTGCTGGCGGCCCTCGCCAGGCACTGAGATTTCAACGCTCTTGCCCGAACCCCGCGGACGCGGCAGGCTGGGATTCAACGAGCGGCGAATTACAGCGATGCACGGTCCCATAGGCGACCTTTCCCTTCAGGACCCGAAGCGGCGGGCGATCCTGAGGTGCGCGCGGTCCGCCTTCGTGACCGAGGGCTACGCCGGGGCCAAGATCGAGCCGATCGCCCGCGAGGCCGGGGTCTCCACCGCCACCCTCTACGCCCTGTTCGCCGGCAAGGGAGAGCTGTTCTCCGCCGTGATCGAGGACGCCGCCCGGGACTTCTCGCGCGAAATGGCCGGCGTCCGCGCCGTCGAGGGCGACGCGCGCGAGCGTCTGACCAGCTTCGCCGTCGCCTACGCCGGGTTCATGAGCGATCCCTTCATCCGCTCGATCTTCCGCCTGGTGATGGCTGAACGGCCGCGCTTCCAGGCCACCGCCCTGCATTTCTTCGAGAAGGGCCGCGCGGAGTTCGGCGCCACCCTGATCGGCATCATCGTCGAACAGGTCGAGAACGGCGCGCTGAAGAATGTCCTCAAGCCCTCCTGGGCGGCGGGCCAGCTGATGGGAATGATCGAGCATCCCGTCTTCTTCGTGCCCCTGGTCACTGGCGACGAGATCCGGAGCAGCCGCACGTCCGCCGATGTCGCCATGCACGCCGTGGAGACCTTCCTGGGCCGCCACGGGGCCTGACGGGTCAAGGCTGCAGGCGCACCCGCCGCCAGCCCGCGCCGTCCCGCTCGAACCGCATCCGGTCGTGCAGGCGGAACGGGCGGTCGCGCCAGAACTCGACGCTGTCCGGGATCACCCGCCAGCCGATCCAGCGGTCGGGCCGCGGCACCTCGGCGCCTTCGAAACGAGCGGTCTCGCGCGCCACCGCCCGCTCCAGCGCCTGGCGACTCTCCAGCGGTCGTGACTGATCCGAGGCCCAGGCCCCGATCCGGCTCTCGCGGGCGCGGCTGGCGAAATAGGCGTCCGCTTCAGCGGCCGTCACCGGCTCGACCCGGCCGCGCACCCTCACCTGCCGGCGGAGGCTCTTCCAGTGGAACAGCAGGGCCGCGGCCGGGTGGATCGCCAGCGCCTGGCCCTTGGCGCTTTCGCGGTTGGAGTAGAAGGTGAAGCCGCGGTCGTCGACGTCCTTCAGCAGCACCATCCGCACGTCAGGAACGCCGTCGGCGTCGACGGTCGCCAGCGACATGGCGTTGGCGTCGTTCGGCTCGGTCCCCTTCGCGTCGGCCAGCCAGTCGACGAACAGGCCGATCGGCTCGGGCCGTTCGAACGCAGCCTCGTCGGCGTTGGCGGCGAGCGCGGCGGCATACTGCTCGGCGTAGTCTTCGCGAGAGGGGCTGGGCGGGATCACGGGCGCGGTCATGGCCCGCACATAGTCCTTTCATCGACCGACGGGGAGAGGCGTCACGGTTAACCCGGCCTTGACCATGTCGGGGCCTTAGTGCGCGCATGCGCGCACGCCCCTTCTTTCCGAGGTCGCCTCGGGCCGCCGAGGCCCGCACCCCTGCTCGGCCTGGCCGGGCCGGCGGACGGCGAGGCGCTG
>NZ_JBNFOJ010000226.1:0-4467 GCF_057364705.1 Brevundimonas sp. CURTG3B2_SDJG | reverse complement strand
CGCCCAGACGGCCGCGGACCGCATGCCCGAGCGGCAGAACAGCAGGGTGGGCTCGCCGTCCGCCAGAGCCTCGCCGACCGCGGCCGCCTGGGCCGCGTCCGGCAGGCCCTGGACGGGAATCCAGAGATACTGGAGTCCGGCGGCTTCCGCGGCCGCCGAGATCTCCGCCGAGGTCGGCTGTCCCGGCTCCTCGTGGTCCGGTCGGTTGTTGATCACCCGCTTGATCCCGCTTCCGGCGATGACGGACATCGCGTCGGGCGAGATCTGCGGCGAGGTCCAGGCGGTGGGGGAGAGGGGGCGCATCGCTACTGCCGGCGCACGCGCACGGCGCGGCTGTCGCCCACCGTCATCAGGAAACTGCCCAGGGCCGCCTTGCGCACCCGAACGGCCTGGCCCGGACGATTCTGGAAGCGGACGCGTTCGGTGTCGACCTGACGCCAGACGGCGCCGTCCGCCAGACGGAAGACCCATTTGCCGTCGGCGGCCTGGCTCGCGCTCTCCAGGGTGGTCTCGACGGCCTGGATCTCGGCCGCCTCGCCGCCGCCGAACAGGCGCGGCAGGGCTGAGGCGTCGAAGCCGAACAACTGCCGGCGCGTGCCTTCGGCCTGGGCGCGGTCGATGACCACCAGATCCCCTTGCCGTTCCGCCGATTCGAGAGCCGCCGCGGCCGCGTCGTAGCAGCCCAGACGCGCCGCGCCGTCCGTGATCGCGCGGCACGCGGCCAGCCTCTGCAAGGCCTCGGGACGCTGTTGCGCGGGCTCGGCCGCCTGGCCGGACAGTAAAGCGCTCGACAGGATTGCCGCCAGAGTGGGAGTAAGTGACATATTATTCCAACGCTTTCTCCGGAATATCCGGTCAAGTTTCAACTTTTGGGCCTCTAGGGCGAAATTCGTTCCGCCGGCAACCGGCGCTGTGGCGATATCGTGGCCTATTTACGACAGTCGCGCTTCGGGTGGGTTACGGGCCTGTAATTATGCTGGCGAATTCCACTGTACGGAGCCTAACGTGCGGCGACTGCAGTTGGGATTCCGGCTGCGGGGGAAGGGAATATTCCATTCTAAGGCCGCGACGACCGGTGAAAAGGGCCGGGCGCCGAACATCAGGAGACGACCTTTGAGAAACCACAAGATTCGCCACAGGCTTCTGGCGACCACGATGATCGCGGGGGCTTCGGTCCTGGCGTTCGCGGCGCCCGCCATGGCGCAGGAGGCCACTGAGCCCTCCGCCATCGACGACATCGTCGTCACCGGGTCGCGCATCGTCCGTCAGGACTACGTGGCCAACAGCCCGATCTCGACTGTCGGCGCCGAGCAGATCCAGGCTCGCGGCGACGTCAACGTCGAGCAGATCATGAACCAGCTGCCGCAGGTCGTGCCCGGTCTGTCGGCCAACTCGAACAACCCGTCCAACGGTTCGGCCACGGTCGACCTGCGCGGCATCGGGGCGAGCCGGACGCTGGTGCTGGTCAACGGCCACCGCTTCATCCCGTACGACAAGAGCAACGCGGTCGACCTGAACAGCATTCCCGCGGCCCTGATCGATCGCGTGGAAGTGGTCACCGGCGGCGCCTCGGCCACCTACGGCTCCGACGCCCTGGCCGGCGTCGTGAACTTCATCTTCAAGCGCAACTTCGAAGGCTTCGCCTTCAACACCCAGTACGGCATCTCGGGCTACGGCGACGGCGAGCAGTTCGACGCCTCGATGACCTTCGGCGCCAACCTGGCCGACGGTCGCGGCAACGTGACCGGCTATGTCGGCTACGCCGACCGCGACGGCTTCCTGCCGAACTCGGACCGTCCCTGGTCGCAGGTCGCCAACAACGGCGGTTCCGGCACCGGCATCTACGGCGGCCTGAACAACCTGGGCACCAACCCCTATACCGCCGCCGGCTGTCCGACGGCCTCGCCCTGCCGTCGCTCGTTCCGCACGCCGGGCGTTCCGGGCGTGTTCAACAACGACACGAGCCTCGGGCCGGCAAGCGATCGCTACGACTTCGCCCCGGTCAACCTGCTGCAGTCGCCGTCGGAGCGCTTCAACCTCGCGGTGATGGCCCACTATGACGTCGTCGACAACGTCGAGGCGTTCGCGGAAGTCTTCTACACCGACACCCGCAACAACTCGCAGCTGGCCCCGACCCCGGCGACCGGCATCGAGATCCCGGTCAGCAACTACTTCGTGCAGAACTATCCGGCGCTGCTGGCCTACGCCAACACCCGGGCCAACCCGGCTCTGCCGCTGAACTTCGACCGCCGCATGGCCGAGGTCGGCGCCCGCGTCCAGCTGAACAACACCGACGTCTATCAGCTCAACACGGGCGTCCGTGTCGACATGGCCGGCGACTGGGAGCTGGAAGCCTTCTACAGCTACGGCCGCACCGAACTGACCACCTCGATCCTGAACGACGTCTCGCGCTCGCGCCTGAACGCCGCTCTGGCCGGCGGCGGCACGGCGACCCAGTGCGCCCCGGCCGTCCGTCTGCTGTACCCGACCTGCGTGCCGATCAACCTGTTCGGCGCCGGCACGATCACGCCGGAAGCGGCCGCCTTCGTGCGTCTGAACTTCACGGACCGCAGCGTCTTCGAGCGGAACAACGTGCAGTTCAACATCACGGGCACCCTGCTGGAACTGCCGGCCGGTCCGCTGGGCGTCGCCATCGGCGCCGAGTATCGTGAAGACAGCCTGGCCTTCACGCCGGACGACGCCAAGAACAAGGGCGACATCTACGGCTTCAACGCCGAACGCGCCGTTTCGGGCAGCTCGGCTTCGACCGAAGTCTACTTCGAAGCCGCGGTTCCGCTGCTGCGCGACGCGCCGTTCGCCCGTTCGCTGGAACTGGAGCTCGGCGCCCGCTTCTCGGACTACGACACCGTCGGCGGCGTCTGGTCCTACAAGGCCGGCGGCTCGTGGGAGCCGGTCGAAAGCCTGCGCCTGCGCGCCCTGTACCAGCGCGCCAGCCGGGCTCCGAACGTGTTCGAGCTGTTCCAGGCGAACGACCAGGGCTTCCCGGCCGTTCTGGACCCCTGCACCACGCGCAACCCGAACACCGGCGCCGCTCGCACCCTGACGCCGGGCGTGCGGAACTTCTGTACCGCTCAGCTGGGCTTCGATCCGGTCGCCGCGGGCTTCGTGGCGCTGAACACGCAGACGGAATCCTTCTTCTACGGCAACCCGACCCTGTCGGAAGAGAAGTCGGACACCGTGACCGTCGGCGCCGTCTGGCAACCGACCTTCGTCGAAGGTCTGTCGATGTCGCTGGACTACTACCAGATCAAGGTCGAGGACTACATCGGCACGATCTTCGGCGGCGTCTCGGGCATCGTCGGCCAGTGCTTCGCGGCGGGTGCGGCGGCTTCGGCCACCACGCCGACGCCGGTTTCGGCCATCGCCGAGTGCAACAACGCGGGCATCGGCCTGCCGCTGATCTATCGTGATCCGGCCGGCAACCTGAAGGCGCGCGCGCCTCTGGGCAACGTGTCCGCGCTGGAAACCAGCGGCGTCGACTTCTCGACGCGTTATGGCTGGAACGTGCCGTGGGCCGGCGGGATGTGGGGCGACAAGCTCGACATCGCTCTGAACCTGACCTGGCTGAACAAGTACGAGCTGGACGGCGTCGACTACGCCGGGACGGCTGGCGCCTACAACATCAGCGCCACCCTGCCCGAGTGGAAAGCCAACCTCTCGCTGGGCTACGATATCGGCCCGGTGCGTCTGGCCTACTCCGGCACGTTCATCGATGCGCTGGACAACCAGGGCAACATCTTCGAGCCGGACACCTACAACACCGTCGACTCCTACTGGTACCACGACATCAGCGGTACCTGGCAGGCGACGGACAACATGGAAGTGTTCGCCGGCGTCCGGAACCTGCTGGACGAAGATCCGCCGGTCTTCGACAACGCGAACGACGGCAACACCGATCCGAACGCGTATGACGTCGTCGGCCGGTACTTCTTCTTCGGCGCTCGCCTGAAGTACTAAAGTCGACCCTGTCGGCTGAGAGAGGCGGCGGACCCCCGGGTCCGCCGCCTTTTTCTTTGCGCGATGGATGCCCTAGAAGAACCATCGACGTCCCTCAGGCGTTGCCATACCCCCGGCCCCCGCGGTCGCCATTCGAAGTCTCCGCCTCCATGATCGCCAGCGTCCTCGCCGCCCTGCTTCTGACCCAGACCCCTTCGGCGCCCCAGGACGGGCCCGTCGCCACCGCCACGCCCGCCGGCGGCGAGACCCTGGAGGCCCGCCGCGTGCGCGAGGCCGTCGCCTACGCCAACCCCCTGCCGCGGGCGCGCCCGAGGCGGACTATCCGCTGGTCGCCTGGTGCGAGGCGCTGGTGAACGGCCACGTCGCTGGGCGAGACCCTCACCAGCCGCGATCCTCTGGACCTGGACATCATCCGTCTGGGCCGGCTCGAGGCCGCGGATTTCCGAGCAGCCCTTCAGGCCGGCGAGGCGCGCCAGACGCCTCCACGCG
>NZ_JBNFOJ010000225.1:0-4477 GCF_057364705.1 Brevundimonas sp. CURTG3B2_SDJG | reverse complement strand
CGCAGCGTTCACTCCCCATCGCCCGTCAAGGCGATGGGGAGGACAGACGGCGAAGCCGTCGAGGAGGCGGCGCCGGCGGCGGCCCATCTGAGCTCCGATCCCATCCGCCGGCGTCGCCCCCTCCTGGTCGTCGCTAGGCGCGCCGACCTGTCCTCCCCATTCGCTTGGCTGCGAATGGGGAGGTGAAGCCACGTCCGCTTCTGACGCATCAGGCCGCTAGGATTCGCCCCACGGTCTTTGACAACTCAATCCACCTGAGGCTCTCGGCTGAACCCGGCCCATTGTACGCGTTGCACGCGTCGCACGGTGTTTTCCGTGCAAGAAGGCCTCAGATCAGCCCGCTCAGCGGCGAGCTGGCGCTGGCGTACATCCGCCGGGGCATCCGCCCGGCCAGATAGCCCTCGCGGCCCGCGATGACCGCGTGCTTCATGGCCGACGCCATCAGGATCGGATCCCGGGCCCCGGCGATGGCGGTGTTCATCAGCACCGCGTCGCAGCCCAGCTCCATGGCCAGGGTGGCGTCCGACGGCGTGCCGACGCCGGCGTCGACCAGGACCGGCACCTTGGCCTGTTCGACGATCAGCCGGATGTTGACCCGGTTCTGGATGCCCAGGCCCGAACCGATCGGGGCGGCGGCCGGCATGATGGCGGCGGCCCCCGCCTCCTCCAGCCGCTTGGCCATGACCACGTCGTCGGTGCAGTAGACCATGACCTGGAAGCCGTCCTTGACCAGCAGATCCAGCGCCCGAAGCGTCTCGACCATGTCCGGGTACAGGTGCGCGGTGTCCGACAGCACCTCCAGCTTGACCAGGTCCCAGCCCCCGGCCTCCCGCGCCAGCCGCAGGGTGCGGATCGCGTCCTCGCCGGTGAAGCAGCCGGCGGTGTTGGGCAGGAAGGTGAAGCGGTCCGGCTTCACATGGTCGACCAGCATCGGCTGGGTGGGGTCCGACAGGTTCACCCGTCTGACCGCCACCGTGACGATCTCGGCTCCCGCGGCCTCGGCGGCGGCGGCGTTCTGGGCGTAGCTCTCGTACTTGCCCGTGCCGACGATCAGCCGGCTGGTGAAGGTGCGGCCGGCGACGGTCCAGGTGTCGGTCGAGGGGGAGACGGGGACATGAGCGTTCATGCCCCCGCTCCTACGCCCTCGCGCCGCCGGTTTGAACCCTCAGTTCGCCGCCTGCGGCAAGGCGTAGGCGATTACCGCGTCCGAGACCGGCGTCTCCATGAAGTGATGGCCGCCCGGCGCGATGACCAGATACTGGCGGCCGCCGACCTCGTAGGTCATCGGCCCGGCCTGGCCGCCGCCCGGCAGCCGGTCGGTCCACACCGTCTCGCCGGTCCGCAGGTCGATGGCCCGGATCAGATCGTCGGTCGCCGCCGCCACGAAGATCAGGCCCGAGGCGGTGACCACGGTTCCGCCGTTGTTGGGCGTGCCGATCTCGACCGGAAGCATCGAGGGGATGCCGAACGGCCCGTTCTTGCGCGCCTGGCCCAGCGCCCGGTCCCAGATGGTCCGGCCGGTGCGCAGGTCGATCGCCCGGATGCCTCCGTAGGGCGGCTCCTTGCACAGCAGGCCGGTGAAGGGCATCCGCCAGCCGGCGTTGACGCTGATCGCATAGGGGGTCCCGGCCTGCGGATCGCCCGCCCCCTCGGCCCCGCCCTTGCGGGCATTGGGCTCGCCGCGCGGGACCCAGCCGCGACGGTCGGCCTCGGCGCGGGGCACCAGCCGGTTGTAGTTGGGCATGTCGTTGTAGTTGGCGACGATCACGCCGCGCGCCGGGTCGACGGCGATGCCGCCCCAGTCCGAGCCGCCGTTGTAGCCCGGGTACTGGATGTAGCGCCGGTCGGCCGTCGGCGGGGTGTAGAAGCCCTCGTAGGCGGCGCTGCGGAACTGGATGCGGCAGATCATCTGGTCGATCGGCGACATGCCCCACATCTGCCGCTCGTCCAGGTCGTTGTCGCGGCGCAGCGTGTGATACAGGCTGTGCGGCTGGGTCCGGGTGCGCATCTGCGGCTCGACCCCGCCCTGGGGCGCGGCGACCTCCTGGACCCGGGTCAGCGGCTGGCCGGTCAGGCGGTTCAGCACATAGATGTCGCCCTGCTTGGAGGGCAGGACCACGGCCGGGACGGGGCCCGCCGCGGTCGGGAAGTCCACCAGCGTCGCCTGCGAGCCCAGGTCGTAGTCCCAGACGTCGTGGTGCACCGTCTGGAAGTTCCAGCGCGGCTTGCCGGTCGTCACGTCCAGGGCGACCAGGGAGGTGGCGTAGTCCAGCTGCGGCCCGGTCCGGTCGGCGCTGACGTAGTCCGCCGCCGTCGAACCCAGCGGCAGATAGACCAGCCCCAGCCGCTCGTCGCCCGAGGCCGTCGTCCACATGTTGGGGGTGCCCAGGGTGTAGATCTGGCCCTCGGGCGGCCGCGTCGCGATGTCGGGCCGCATCATGTCCCAGGCCCAGCGCAGCTGGCCGGTGACGGCGTCGAAGCCCTTGATGACGCCCGAGGGCGCGTTCCGTCGCTGGCCGTCCAGGATCTGGTGGCCGGTCACCACCACGCCCCGGACGATGGTCGGCGCCGAGGTGATCGAGATCATGCCGGGCACGGTCGGGCCCATGTCCTGGGCGGTGTCCACCTGCCCGCCCTGGCCGAAGCCGGCGCACCTCCGGCCGGTGCGGGCGTCCACCGCGATCAGGCGGGCGTCCAGCGTGCCCCAGATGATCCGGGTCGCGCAGGGCTCGGTCGCCGCCGCGGCCGGGACGACGTAGTAGCTCACCCCCCGGCAGGCCGCCGTATAGGGGATCGATTCGTCGGCGACCCTCGGATCGTGCTTCCAGATCTGGCGGCCCGTCGCGGCGTTCAGCGCCAGGACCATGTTCTTGCCGGTGCAGACGAAGAGGGTGTCCCCGACCTTCAGCGGGGTGTTCTCCGAGGCGTACTTGTTCTGCGCCCCCGGCCGGTCTCCGGGCAGATCGCCGGTGTGGATCGTCCAGACCCGCTCCAGCCGCCCGACATTGTCCGGCGTGATCTGGGTCAGGGGCGAATAGCGCTGAGCGTGATAGCTGCCGCCGAAGGCCGGCCAGTCCGCGCCGACCGGAATGGCGTCGGGATCGCTGGACGTCACGGTCCGCGCCGCCGGCAGCTCCCGCTCGACCTTGATGCGGGCGGCCTGGGCCGAGGCGAAGCCGCCGGCCAGCAGCAGCGCGACCAGCCCGACCGCGCCCCCGGCCGCCCAGACCTTGCCCGGCCGGGCTTCAGTGCGGGCAGGGCCGCCAGGACGAAGGCCAGCAGCACCGCCGGCGCCACCACCCGCGGCAGCAGGCCCCAGCCGTCGATCCCGACCTCCCACAGCGCCCAGATCACCGTCAGGACGAAGACCGCGACGTAGATCCATGCCCCCAGCAGGCTCCGCCGTCCCAGGAACAGGCCGCTGGCCGTCAGGCCCAGGCCCGCCAGCAGATAGTACCAAGAGCCGCCCAGACTGATCAGCCAGGCTCCGCCGATCGTCAGTGTCAGGCCGATCAGGCCGATCACGACGCCCAGGAGGACGATCAGGCCCCCGGCGACGCCGCCGGGCTTGCGTTCGACACTCATGACGGAACTCCAGCGTGACGGGACGTTCGTGGAACGAACCCCTCGTCGCCCGCCGGGTTCCGGACCGATCCATGCCGATGAGCCGGGCACGATCACAATCCGGCGCCTGCTCCACGCCCCTCCTTCCCCTGGCGCCTTTCGTCAGGTCCTCGCGGGTCGGGCCTCAGGCATCCTCCCGCCTGGAAACCGTCGTTGCCGGAGCGCCGTCATGCGGATCAGATCCTTCGCCGTCCGGAGCGCCCTGGCCGCCCTCCTCGTCTCCACCGCCGTCGCCGCGACGGGTTGCTCGACCGACGGCCTGGGGACCGCCGAGGTCGTCTCGGAAGAGTCTGACCCTTACGCGCCGCCCCCGCCGCCCCCCGCCGCCGCCGCAGCTTCCGCCCCGGGATCCGAGCCTCCCGCCCGTCTATCCGCCGACGGGGCCGATCGAGCCGACTCCGACGCCGGAATGATCGAGTGGCTCTGGGCGGGCCTGCTGATCCTGGCGGTCTCGCATAGAGACAGCCGGGCGTTGGCCCTGCTTCTGGCCCTGAAATGGGCGGCCAACTACGCGGCGTTCCGCCTCGTCGGCGAGGGAGCCCCGGCGCTGATCGACGTCGCCTTGGGCACGGTCGGCCTGGTCTGGGCGCTGCGTCGGCGCGCCTGGTGGTCCGACGTCGTGATCGCCGGCTTCGTGCTGACGCCGCTGGTTCACGCCTGGTACTGGCTGCCGCAGGCCTCCGGCGCCGTTTCCGCCATCGCCTACTACTGGCTGATCGTGGGCCTGTTCACGGCGCAGCTGGCGGCCTTGGCGTGGCCCGCCGCGTACGATCGCGGCCGGAGGCTTTTTCCGCCGCCCGGGACCGCTCAGGGCGCGAAGGCCCGGATGAGCGGCGCGCGTCTCGCGCGCCCG
>NZ_JBNFOJ010000224.1:0-4492 GCF_057364705.1 Brevundimonas sp. CURTG3B2_SDJG | reverse complement strand
TCGTTCACGGTTCTCGCGGCGCGCCACCTTCTCCTTTTGAGTGCGCCAACGCTCGCGACGCGGTCGCTCGCTGCTTAAGCGCGCGTGGCGTTCCTCCCCAAAGGGGGAGGAACGGATAGTCGCGCAGCCCCCGATGCAGTACGCCGTCCCTATGACCGACAAGCGCGAACTTCGGGCGGCGATGCGGGCGACGCGCAAGCGTCTGGCCGGCCTGGATCCGGAAGCCGCGTCGCGGGCGGCCCAACACGCCGACCAGCTTCCGCAAGCCGCGATCGTCGCCGTCTACCGCGCCGTCGGCTCTGAACTCGATATGGACGCCCTGTCGCTGACCCTGGTGCGCGCCGGCCGCGCCCTGTGCCTGCCGGTCGTGGTCGAGCGCGACGCCCCGATGGTCTTCCGCCGCTGGTCGCCTGGCGAGCCGCTGGAGCTGGATCTCGCCGGCATGCCGGCGCCCCTGCCGCTGGCCGAGACCGTGGCGCCGGACTTGATCCTCACCCCGCTTCTGGCCTTCGACGCCCAGGGTTGGCGGCTGGGGCAGGGCGGCGGCTATTACGACCGGACCTTCGCGGCCCTGCCGGAGGCGATCCGGGTGGGGGTGAGCTATGCAGGCCAGCGGATCGACGGCCTTCCGGCGGAACCACACGACATCCGCCTGCATGGCGTTCTGACCGAGACCGGGTATACCGCCTTCCCATGAGATTGGCTTTCTTCGGCGACGTGATCGGCAAGTCCGGCCGCGACGGGCTCACGGACCACCTGCCCGGCCTTAAGCGGGACCTGAAGCTCGACTTCGTGGTAATCAACGCCGAGAACGCCGCCGGCGGCTTCGGCATCACCGAGAACACCGCCAACGAGCTGTTCATGGCCGGCGCGGACTGCCTGACGCTGGGCAATCACAGCTGGGATCAGCGCGAGGCCCTGACCTACATCGTGCGCGAACCACGCCTGATCCGGCCCGCCAACTATCCGCGTCTGATGGATGCGCCCGGCGCCGGAGCCAATCTGTTCGAGACCCACAGCGGCCGCACGGTCCTGGTCATGAATGTACTGGGCCGGGTCCACATGGACCCGATGGACGACCCCTTCAGCGCCGTCGAGAAGGAACTGGCGGCCTGCCCCCTGGGCCTGGCCGCCGACGCGGTCATCGTCGACATGCACGCCGAGGCGACCAGCGAGAAGATGGCCATGGGTCATTTCTGCGATGGCCGGGCCTCTCTGGTCGTGGGCACCCACACCCATGTGCCCACCGCCGACTGTCAGATCCTGCCCGGCGGCACCGCCTACCAGACCGACGCGGGCGGCTGCTGCGACTACGACTCGGTCATCGGCAACGAGAAGGAAGAGCCGCTCCGGCGCTTCACCACCCGCCTGTCCGGCGGCCGCTACACCCCGGCCCACGGCCCCGCCACCATCTGCGGCGTCTACGTCGAGACCGACGACAAGACCGGCCTGGCCGTACGGGTGGAGCCGATCCGCGTCGGCGGCCGGCTCAGTCAGGCGGTGCCGGCGGTCTGAAACTGTCGAAGACTTAATGCGCGCGCCGCATCCGCGCGCCCCTGTCGTGGCCTCATCTTCGGAGGCGACCTTCCGGAGAAGACCATGCTGAAGACCCTGGCGGCCCTGGCCGCGCTCGCCCTACCGACCGCCGCCCTGGCCCAGACGCCTCCGCCCGAGCCCGCGCCGGTCGAGGTGATGATCCTGGGAACCTACCATTTCGACAATCCGGGACAGGACGTCCACAACGCCCGCATCGATTCCGTCCTGACCCCCGACAAGCAGCGTCAGCTGGAGGCGGTGGCCGAAAGCCTCGCGCGGTTCAATCCCACGGCGGTGGCCGTCGAACGGGTCGCGACCGACCAGGCGACCCTGCTGGACCAGCGCTACCCCGCCTTTGCCCCCGCCGCCCTGCTGACCAACGCCGACGAACGCGTGCAGATCGGCTACCGTCTCGCCCATCGCCTGGGCCTGAGCCGCGTCTATGCGATCGACGAGCAGGAGGGCGACGGCGAGCCGACCTACTTCCCTTACGAGGACGTCTACAACTGGGCCCAGGCGAATGGCCGGGCGGAGGACCTGGCCGCGATGAGCGCGACGATCGGGGCCATGGTGGCCGATCTCGAACAGCGTCAGCGGACCCAGGACATCGGGCCGATCCTCGCCTTCATGAACGGCCCGGAGCCCGCCGCGAAGGACAAGGCCTTCCACTACGCCCTGATGCGGTTCGGCGCCGGCGACGCTCAGCCGGGCGCCGTGCTGAACGGCCGCTGGTTCCAGCGCAACGCCGAGATCATGGCTCGCCTGATCCAGGTCTCGAAGCCGGGGGACCGCATCGTGGTCGTCTACGGCGCCGGCCACTCGGCCTGGCTACGCGACATGGTTCAGACCTCCCCGGGCTTCCGGCTGGTCGAGCCGGACGACTACCTGCCGGCGGAGTAGGCGTGGGCCTGGAACCAGGCGCGCCGCGGGGCCTGGGGGCGGCTGATCAGTTCGGCCCGCAGGTCGTCCAGCTGAGCCGCCCGCGCCTGCGGCGAATGAATCCGCAGCGCGAAGGCCTGGCCAGCGTGGGCCAGCGAAAGCCGTTGCTCCCGGTCGAGAATGAGCTGTTCGATCGCCCGGGCCAGGCCGTCCGCCGTCAGGTCCTCGACGTAAAGGGCGTGCGGTCCGCTGGCTTCGCGCAGGCCGCCCCGGCCTGAGGAGATCACCGCAGCCCCGGCCACATGGGCCTCCAGCGCCGTCAGTCCGAGGGGTTCGGCCCAGACCGACGGGATCACGGCGATCGCGGCCTTGCGCATGACGTCCGCCACTTCGCCCAGCGGCGCGGATCGGCGGATGTCGACCCGGTCGCCCGCCGCCGCCATCAGCCGGGCCACATGGGGCGCGGCCCATGCCCCTGCTTGTCCCAGTCGCCCAGCGCCATGGCGCGCGCCACCGGGGATGTCGGGGCAGGACCTGGACCAGCGCCTCGCAGAGGATGTCCACGCCCTTCTCGCGCATCGCCCGGCCGGAAAACGCGATCAGGGGGTCGCGTTCCTCAGGGGAGGCAAGCCATGCCGTCGCGTCGATGGGATTGCAGATCGCGCGGGCTTTCTGGGCGAAGCGGGCATGGGTGTCGGCGAACTCGGCGCGGGCGGCTTCGCTGACGAAGATCAGATTGCTGAACGCGGCGTAGCGCCGGTCGTATCTCAGCCGGTCGATGGGATGGCGTCCGGGCCGGATCGCGTTGTGGCGATACAGAACATGGTGGCGGCCCGGCAGCCGGCGCGACACGTCCGCCGCCACGCCGATCTGCTGATGGTATTCCACGCAGGCGGGCCCGAAGTCGCCGATCGCCTCGACCAGGGTCCTGATTCTCGCGCGTTTGCTCTGGCCGCGCGGCAGGGGATGCAGGGGCAGGGCGACAGGATCCGCGGCGCCCTCGTCGCAGAATATCCGAAGGCCGTCGCGATAGCGGCTGTGCTTGGCCAGCGTCCGGACCACGGTCTCCATCGAGTTGGGCCGGCTGTCCGAAAAGACGCAACCCGACGGCATCACTATCGCCAACTTCACGCGCGATCCCTTGCATCGAAAGACTGGGGACGCCGCGCCGTCCGGTTTTGCACGCGCTGCAGTCCCCTGCCCGTCGGCGGTCGTTCGCGCGTCTTCGTGTCAGCCCTGTGTCACGCGCGTCGCCGGACGTAATGATGTCTCGGCCGCTTCGACGGGGCCCGCCTGTCCCAAACCAGCCGGTGGTCACCCGGCCTTGCGCGCTCTCAGTCTGAGACGGATCGGCGTGCGGCTGCGCAGAGTGATCTGGTGCACCGGACGCGGCTCGACCGGGGTGATCGCCTCGACGCGGGCCGCCCGCAGCAGGATGGCCAGCGCCAGCATCGCCTCCTGCATGGCGAAGGCGGCGCCGATGCACACGCGGGGGCCGGCGCTGAAGGGGATGTAGGCGTAGCGGTCGATGCTCTTGCGGGTCTCGGGCAGGAAACGCTCGGGCCGGAAGGCGTCAGGGTCGTCCCACAGCGCCTCGTGCCGGTGCAGCACCCAGGGCGAGATCGCCACCGCCGTGCCCGCCTCGATCGCTTGGCCGCCGATCACGTCCGGGCCGATCGCCCGACGCGCCAGGGTGGGGGCCGGCGGGAACAGCCGCATGGCCTCCTCGATGACGGCCCGCGTCCACGGCAGGGCGTCCGCCCAGCGGGCCTCGGTCACGTCCAGCGTCGCGGCCTCCCGCTCCAGATGTTCCGCCACATAGGGGGTGCGCGAGATCAGGTGCAGGGTCCAGCCGAGGGTCCGGGCGGTGGTCTCGTGGCCGGCCAGGATGAAGGTTAGGATGTTGGCCGCCACCTCGCGGTCCGACAGCGCGGCGCCGTCCTGCTCGTCGCGCGCCAGCAGCAATGCGGACAGCAGGTCGTCGGGCGGCGTCTCCCCGGCGTCGATCACCGCTCGCCGGGCCTCCACCAGGGCCGAGACGCGCCGTTCGAAGAACGCGCCGAGCCGCCGCTGGCCG
>NZ_JBNFOJ010000223.1:0-4600 GCF_057364705.1 Brevundimonas sp. CURTG3B2_SDJG | reverse complement strand
AGCGGCCGCGAAGGTCAGGCCGGTCGCGGGCTGACCAGCGCCGCCGCCGCCGCGTCCAGCACGGGATCGCGTCCGCTCCGCAAATCCTCGAGGTCCGGTTCGACGACGATGTCGGGCGTCACACCGACGCCTTCCAGGAGCCGCCGCTCCTGGCCGGTCAGGACGGCGCTGAGGCTGAGCGACAGTTCACCGCCGTCCGGCAGGTTGACGGGGCGCGATCCGATCACCGCGCCCGCGCTGGTCTGGCCCGCCACCAGACCGCGCCCGGTCTCCTGCATCAGGGCGGCCAGCAGTTCGGAAGCGCTGCCCGAGCCCGGTCCGATCAGGACGGCGACCGGGCCGGTCCACACCTCGCGCGAGGGCGCATTGTGCAGGACCTTGTCGATGAACCGGCCGTCCAGGACCATGAAGTCCGTGCGTCCCTGGAAGAACAGGGCGACCACGTCGCCCAGCACGGCGGCCAGCCCTCCCGGATTGTCGCGCAGGTCCACGACGATGGCGCGCGGGGGATCGGCGAGCGCCGCCTCCACCTGGGCCTTCATCCATTCGCCGCCGACCCGGTCGAAACCGTCGAAGCGCAGCACCAGGACGCCGTCCGCCCGCCTTTCGGCCTGCTGACGCGGACGAGGCTCCAGCACCCGTCCGGTGATCGTCAGCCGTTGCTCGCCGCCGCGTTCGTCCTCGAAGACGAAGGCGTCGGCCGCCCCTCGTGGGGGTTGATCGAGCGGAAGGCGTCGCTTCCGTTCACGCTCACCAGACGCCAGCCGATCTTCACACCGGCCTCGGCGGCCGGACCGTCGGGCCGCACCTGGGTGACGAAGAAGCGCTCGCCGCGCCGGGTGACGCTGAAGCCGAAGCCGGCCGCGGACCGGCCGGTGCGGGCCGCCTCGAGGCGCGCCCGGGCGGTGGGCGACGTCACGGCCGTGTGCCGATCGTCCAGGCTGTCCACCACGGCCGAAAGCCCGGCGTAGAAGCCGGCCTCCGTCGGTTCGCCCACCACCCGGTCCCTGGCCTCAACGGCCCGAGCCGGCCAGTCCCGGCCGTTGAACCTGGGATCGTAGTAATGGGCCTCGATCCAGCCGGTCGCGGCGTCGTAGACCCGGGCGTTCAGGGCGGCGCGCTCGGGCGACCCGTCGACCGCGACGGCCGGCGGCGGCAGAACGCCCTCTTCGGCGAACGGCAGGCTTTGGCAGGCGGCCAAGCCCCACAGGCAGACGAGGACGAGAAGGCCTCCGAGGCGCTTCACGGAGCCTCGGCGCGCACCACGACCACATCCCCCGCCGGATGGTCGGCGAGGACGGCGATCGCCGCGTCGAGCGCGGGATCCAGGCCGTGGCGACGGTCGTCGCGCGTGACGGCGGCGGTCAGATCGGGCGTCACGCCCCGCTTCTCCAAGCGCACGCCGCCTGAGGTGACGAAATCCGCCCGGCTGAGGGTCAGTCGGCCGCCGTCCGGAAGCCGGGTCTCCTGCGAGATCAGGACCGCGCCGGCCGTCGGTTCGCCGATCACCACCGCGCGGCCGGCCTCCTGCAGAGCGGCGGGCGTCAGCTCGGCGGCGCTGCGGCTGGCGCTGTCCACCAGGACGGCGACGTCGTTGCCGACAGGCTCGGCCAGGTCGCCGCAGCCGCCGGCGGTTCTCAGGACATGCTGACGGCCGGATCGGGCGGTCCGGGTCGCCCAGGCCTGGTCGCGCGGCAGGAAGCAGCTCAGAACCGCGTCGGCCTCCATCAGCCGGCCTCCGGGGTTGCCGCGCAGATCGATGACCACATCGGTGTCCGGGGACAGGGCCGCCAGTTCGGACCCCATCCAGCGACCCAGGCCGGGTTCGAACCCCTCGACCCGCAGCACGACCACGCCGGGCCGTTCGCGACGGGCGACGAAGGCGGGCTGCGGCTCCATCACCACCGGCGTAAGCTCCAGGGGTCGCGCGGCGCCGGTCTCGTCGGAGAAGGCCAAACGGATGGGCCGGCCTTCCACGACATCCTGCTCGGGAGTCCATCCGCCCTCGTCGATGCTCAGCCGCCAGCCCTCCGCCACGCCCGCCGCCTCGGCCGGAGAACCGGCGCGCACCGCCTCGACCACATAGCCGCCCGACGACGCCGGGTCCGGACGCAGCGACAGGCCGATCGCGGCGCGGCGGTCGCGCAGGCGATCTTGGCGCCGGGCCACCGCGGGCGGGGCTACGCCGGCGTGGTCGTCGTCCAGCAGAGCCAGCATCTCGCCCAGCACGACGTAGAGCGCGCGATCGTCCCGGGCGGCCAGGGCGCGGGGGCGGTAGTCGCGCGCGCGCGTCCTCAATCCACGCCATGCAGGCGGGGGTCGTAGTACTGGCCGCGGACCTCGCCCCAGACCTGATCGAACACCCGCTGGTTCATCCGCGCCCGATCGCGGTCGGGGGGCGCGCCCGCGACGCCGCATCGGTTCCGACCGTCCCGAATGGTCCAGACCCCGCCCCCCACTCGCCCGCGAACGCCGGCGCCGCGACAAGCGCAAGGCTGGTCGCGGCTGACGCGGTCAGTCGGAGAACGAGGCGGCGGAAAGGCATCGACCGACGTTAGGGCGCCGATCGGATGACGTTCAAATCACGAAATCGCCGGAGACGGATCACTCTTCGTCTTCGCGTCGCTCGGTGTGGTGGGTGAAGACCTGCACGTCGCCGCCGGCGCCGCGCTCGCCCTCCTCGATGAAGCCCGAGCGGTCCGCGTCCATCCGGGAGAAGGCCTCACGCAGCGGCGCGGTGAATTCGGCCTCGCTGACCTTGCCGTCGCCGTCCTTGTCCAGGCCTCGGTCGCCGTCGGGGCCGCCGAAGCGACGCACCTCGATCCGCGCCGGCCCTCCGCGGCCGTCCAGCCGCATCACATGCGGCTCGCCGCGGCCCACGCCGTGAAGGACGATTTCGCGTTCGTCGTCGGAGCCAGGGCCGCCCCTCATGAAGACCACGGTGCGGTCGCCGTCCCGCTCGACGCGAAGGTCCTGGACGCCCTCGGACCGTCGGAACTCGAAACGGCCCCCGCCGGGGCCGCCCGGACCCCGCAAGACCGTGACCCCATGATCTCCCCGGCCATGTCCGCCGGCCAGTTCCTCGGTCGACAGGCGGCCGTCGCCGTCCTTGTCCATGCGGGCGAAGGCGTCGTTCAGCGGCGCGCCGAATTCCTCCCGCGTGACCTGGCCGTCGCCGTCCGCGTCGAGCCGGCCCGGACCGTCCCCGCCGACGAACACGAAATGCGAGCCCGCCTCCGGCAAGGGCGGCGGCGGCGGCGCGGGCGGGGCCGGCGGCTCCTGCAGCAGGATGGCGGAAAGGACGACGAGGGTCAGCATGGACAAGGCTCCGGAAATCGGCGGTCCGCTTTCGACCACGGGCCGCTTGCCGCCGTGTTTCATCCGCGCTCGGTTTTGTTTCAGTCCTGAAATGACGGCGGCGCAGGCCTCGGCCACAATGGAAGAATGCAGCCAGACGCCTCCCGCATTCTCGTCGTCGACGACGACCCCGGCATCCGCGAGGTGCTGTGCGACTACCTGAAGCAGCACGGATACGCCGTGGAAGGAGCCGCCAGCGCCGCCGAGATGGACCGGGCGATCGCGGCCCGCGCGCCGGACCTGATCGTTCTGGACCTGATGATGCCGGGCGAGGACGGGCTGTCGGTCTGTCGCCGCCTGACCGGCAAGGGGCCGCCCATCGTGATGCTGAGCGCCATGGGCGAGGACACCGACCGGATCATCGGGCTGGAGCTGGGGGCCGACGACTACCTGGCCAAGCCGTGCAATCCGCGTGAACTGCTGGCCCGTGTCCGCGCGGTGCTGCGCCGCCCCCGGGACGAGGCGGCCGCGACGGCCCCGCCTTGACCTTCGCGGGCTGGCGACTGGACCTGATGCGGCGCGAGCTGGCCCGGCCCGACGGCGAGCTGGTCGGCCTGTCGGCGGGAGAGTTCGCCCTGTTGCGGGCCTTCGCCGAGCGTCCCGGCCGCGTCATGACCCGCGACCAGCTGCTGGAGCGCGCGCGCGGCGCCGACGCCGATGTCTTCGACCGCGCCATGGACGTGCAGATCAGCCGGCTGAGGAAGAAGCTCGACGACGGCTCGGGCCTGGAGATGATCCAGACCCTGCGCGGCGAGGGCTACATGTTCGACGTCAAGGTCGAGCGGCAGCGAGGCGGCGCTTGAGACGCCCATCGTCATTCCCTGTCCTGGTGCAGGTCGCCGCCCTGGCGGTGTTCGCCGTGGTCATGTCGCAAGCGGTGGCGTTCGGGGTCGTGGTGTTCGCGCCGGAGCCCCGGCCGGCCGGCTTCAGCATCGACGCGGCGGCGCGCGCGCTGAAGGGCGAACCCGCCCGGACCACCGACGCCGGCTGCTGCGGCGGCGGATCACCAGTGAACCCGTCAAACGCAGCGGAGGCGGCGGCCCCGATCCCCTCGCCCACCTGATCGAGGCGTCGCTGGCGGAGCGGCTTCAGGTGGCCCCCGATACGGTGCGGGTCTCCGTGAACCATCGCGGTCCGCCACGCCGCCGCCTGATCCGTCCGGAGGCGAGCCGCCAGGATGTTCGGGGGGAGACCAAACGTCATCTTCGTCCGCCCCGCCCCCGCCCTCTCCCCCGGCCCCGCC
>NZ_JBNFOJ010000222.1:0-4622 GCF_057364705.1 Brevundimonas sp. CURTG3B2_SDJG | reverse complement strand
GTGACGGCCCGGTTGTGGGCGACGCGGGCCAGGAAGGCGCGCACCGGCGCCTCGCCGCGGAAGCCCGGCAGGGCGCGCCAGACCGCCAGCAGGATGTCCTGCTCCAGCTCGCGCCGCACCTCGGGGTCGGCCTCGTAGCTAGCGGCGATGCGGCGCAGCATGGGGCCGTGCTCGGCCGCCAGCGCCTCGAACCCCGCATCCCTGCTCAAGCCGCCCGCCCTCATCCGCATCGACGCGAAAAAGCGCGCCCGGGATGAAAGACTCGCGAAACCGGCGGGACTTTCAGGACCGAAGCGAGATTTTCAGAGGAGTTTCCGCCCATGACCGCCGATCCGATGACCGAAGGCCCCGTCGCCGCCCCGCCGACCGGCGCGGTGCGCAAGGGCCGCAAATTCCTATGGACCCTGGCCGGGTTGATCGGCGTCTGCGCCATCTGCGGCTGGATCGCCCTGGGCGTGGGCCTGTACCTGGACGTCGAGCGGAACACCCGCCTGATCCTGGCGGTCGTGGCCGCCGTGGCGACCGAGGCCCTGTTCTGGACCACGGCCGCCGCCCTGGGCGTGTCCGTCTTCGAGGCCAGGAAGCGCATCTGGCGCAAGATCACCGGGCGGGGCTGAGGCGGAGGGGGCCGCGTTCGTCCTGTCATCGGGCCTCGCCTCCTCCGGAGCATCCCGCGCCGTCGAGGGCGAATGTGCACTCGAAAAAACCGAGTGCACATCGTGCACATTTTCCGGCGAGGCGGGCCGGCCGGCCGGCGTCGTCCTCCTCGTCGTCCTCGGCCGCGTCGGCGGCCCGCACGGCGTTGATCAGATCGGGGCTCATCCCGGCGAAGAACTTGGCGTCGAAGGCGTCGCGCTCGTCGCGGAGCTCGCGCCACAGCCGGCGCCAGCGCGCGGCCTCCGACGGACCGGCCGCCCTCCAGGGCCTGGACGAAGCGCAGGCGGGCGATGCGGACCTGCTCGTCGGCGTAGACGTCCTCGTAGATGGAGAGGTCCAGCACGGAGGGGGCCGGCGATGGTCTGGTCGGCGCGGCGCCAGCCGTGCGGCGGGCGCGGCGGCGGAAGGCCGACAGGCCCAGGTCGTGGCGGCGGCAGACGGACTCGGCGTCCAGGCCGGACAGATAGTCGTCGCGCGCCTGGGCCCAGGTCTCGGCGGATCGGATGCGATAGGGATCGGTCATGACGCGCAACCTAGGCGGGAGATGCGTCAGAATCGGTCGTAGGGAGATCGGCCCTGTTCAGAAAGAGGGCTCAGTCCCCTCGTCGCAACCGCCCCGCCAGCCCGCGCGCGGCCGCCGTCACCTCGGCCCAGGTGGCGTCGAAGCCCGCCGCGTCCCCGAACCAGGGATCGGCCACCGCCTGGCCCGCGCGGCCGGGAACGTGGTCCAGCAGCAGGCTGAGTTCGGCGGTGGCGTCGGCGGGCGCCAGCTTGCGCAGGTTTCTCAGGTTGTCGTGGTCCAGCGCGACGATGTGGTCGAAGCGCCGGAAGTCGGCGGGGCGGACCTGACGGGCGCGCAGGGCCGAGATGTCGACGCCGTTCCGGGCCGCGACGGCGATGGCCCGCTCATCCGGCGGCTCGCCCGCGTGCCAGTTCCCCGTGCCGGCGGAGTCGATGGTCAGGTCGAGGTTCAGGCGCCGCGCCTCGGCGCGGAGGGCGCCTTCGGCCAGGGGCGAGCGGCAGATGTTTCCGAGGCAGACGAAGAGGATGGAGGGCATGGAGTGTTAGAGAGCAGCCGGGATATTGGACAGCCGGTTCTGAATATTGACGCGTCAGACGGGCTCTTGTCGCCAGATTGCACGTCAACTGGCACTGTTCCCGCTGTCGCAATAGTAGAATTCTGCGTTCGCCGGGGGCGGCCAAGCGCCTTGATACCGCATAAGGAAGCGGGTCTCCCGTTTGCGCTTAAACCCGTCTTGGTAAGTGATCCATCCTCTAACGTAGACGCCGTACTCGCCGCGCCGAATGCGCTCGGCCTCTTCCGGTGTAATCGGTCGATGGAAAAGCAGCTTCTTCGTCAAGATGCCGCTTGGGGCAACAAGTCCTGCAGAAATATTCTGAAGTGTGGCCGGAGGAGGCACTCCGTTCTCTGCTCCGACGGGAAGCACATCAAAAGCCGCCCAGTGAAGCACGTGGGTTGCTGGGGTCGACCCAAAGTTTTTGAGATGCACGATTAAAAGAGGCTGATCCGGCGGGACAGGTCTTCGCTTCTTGTAGTCCTGATCGTGGGATGGATGCAGGAGTCCTACATGGTCCAGCAGGATGTACGCTCGCTGTTGTCTCCTAGCCGTGTTGACTGAGTGAATCAGAGCAAGAGCGGAAAGACCTAGCGCTAAGATCGCGGCAATAGCGCCGATGTATACGAAAGGAGTCTGCGCCGCTGCCTGCGCGGCCTGAACTTCGGCACCTCTCGCGGATCGCTCTTGGATCCCGCGCTCATCCGCGAGTGTGCCTTGCGGACCAGAGGTGGTTTGACCGGCGTAGGCCAGGCCTGCAGCGCCGATCATTAGGGCGCCAATCAGAATGACGGTCGTCACCTTGGCAGTGCGTCGCATTTCGTCGATCAAGAGGGGTTCCCTGCTCACCTGTTGCGAATGTTGTCGCGCAATCCTCAGTTTAATGTATCGTTGATCGCCGTAAACTGAGGCGCGAATGGTGGTGTTTCGGATGCTCGCCTAGCACCGCCTCAAGTGGACGCCCTTGGTTGGTCAATGAAGTCGACAGCGGAGTTGGGCGGACCGGGTCGGAACTCAACGGGATAGCTAAAATGACAACCGCATGCCGTGGCGGTAGGAATCCTTGTGGGCGAGCATCTCGTTCACAAGGTCGAAGGATTGATTGCGCGCGATGACATAACGTTCGGCGCTGCGGACCTGGAGATGGTTGAGAAAGCGCAGGTTCTCTGCATCCGACTTGAGAGGAGTTCGTGTTTCCAAGGCAGCGATCATCGCCTTCGTGAACGGCAATTTCTCCCGAAGAAGAGCTAAGGCGCCTCGCTCTACCTTCGTGAGCGGCGCAAGACCGACCGCTTCGAGAAGCGACAGCGAGCCCAGCATGGTGCGGTGCTTCTCCTCCGCCTCCAACAGCTCGGCCGTGTGCGACGGACACCACAGCGCTAACAGCAAGTCGGGGGCGAGCGGGAAGTAGATCTGTATGCCGGGCACCGCCAGTCCGATGTTGCCGTATGGCCCCATATCGCGATCATTGTGCAAGGCGAGCGGGGTGTCGCCAAGGTAAAACTCTCCGTACTCTGGTTCGAACAGAAGCCATGTCTTTTTCAGCAACAACTCAGCCATTTGAAGGGCCGAGGTCCTCATTAGCTCGAAGACCATTTGTTTGCGCTCATCGGCCGTTGGTGGATCAGGGACTTTTCGGTCCTTAGCTATGGCCTCGCTGACCACCTGCATCTGATCGATCATCTGATCGATGCGAGCGCGGGTGTCCGGCCCCCTGATGAACTGTACCGCTAAAAAGACGCTGAGAGTGACCTGTTCCTCGTCATCTAAGTTGGCCCACGTTCGCTCCGCAATAAGTTTGCGAAGCACTGGGGCTGATCTGTCCTCTAGTCTGGAGAGTGGGCCTTCGACATCTTGAACGAGCTCGTCGTGCCAGATGGTGTTGAAGTAGCGTTCCGCCAATATGTTTTCGAGACGCACCGTGAATGAACGGCCAGAGTGCTTATCAAAAACGTGGACTTGTTCGGCCTTGCCCCTGCCACGCACGGCAAATGGGCGCAACAGCATGCGTGGAACGTAGTGTTGGTTCTTCGGAATCCTCTGCTTAGACAGCCTGATCTCCCCTTAAGTGGATGACGCGCACTGGTTTCGGCCCCCGGTTACCCTTTGCGTCATCCGGTGTGCTCACCGCCGCCCGAACAGCTTCTCCAGATCCGCCAGCTTCAGCTCCACGTACGTCGGCCGGCCGTGGTTGCACTGGCCGGAGTGCGGCGTCGCCTCCATCTGCCTGAGCAGGGCGTTCATCTCCGGCGCTGACAGAACCCGACCCGCCCGCACGCTCCCGTGGCAGGCCATCGTCCCGCAGACCTCGGCCATGCGCTCCTTGAGGGACAACGCCGCGCCGTGTTCGGCTAGGTCGTCGGCGATGTCGCGGATCAGGCCCTGGACGTCCGTATCGCCCAGCAGGGCGGGGGTCTCGCGGACCAGGACGGCGCCGGCGCCGAAGGGCTCGACGATCAGGCCCAGCTCGGCCAGTTCGTCGGCGCGGGCGGTGACGCGCTCGGCCTCGGCGGGGTCGAGCTCGACGACCTCGGGGGCCAGGAGGGCCTGGCGGGTCACGGACCCTTCCGCCATCTGGGTCTTCATGCGCTCGTAGACCAGGCGCTCGTGGGCGGCGTGCTGGTCGACGACGACCAGGCCGTCGCGGGTCTGGGCGACGATATAGGTGCCGTGCAGCTGGGCCCGGGCGGCGCCCAGCGGGTAGTCGAGCGGATCGACGACCTGTGCGCCATTCTGGGTCAATGATTGATCGGCGAACGCCGGTTGGGCTTCGACGCGGGCGGAGCGCTCGTTGAGGCCCGGCAGGACCTGGGCGGTCGCGGTCGCCGGGGCGGCCCAGGCCTGCCAGCCGCTCCACCCTTGCGCGGAGGGGGGATGAGGGGCTCCAGG
>NZ_JBNFOJ010000221.1:0-4663 GCF_057364705.1 Brevundimonas sp. CURTG3B2_SDJG | reverse complement strand
CGGCGCGCGGGTCGGCTTCCTGCGCGCCCTGCCGGTCCAGACCCAGCCCGACGCCGCCTTCGCCCAGACCGGGGACGGCAAGGTGCACGGCTGGGGCCTGTACTGCCCAGGCGTGGCCGGCATGGCGCGCGACGAAGGCAACGACACCGCCAACAGCCAGTTCTTCATCATGCGCCAGGCCTATCCGGCGCTGGACAAGCGCTACACCATCTGGGGCGTGACCGTGTCCGGCCTGGAGGTGGTGCGCGCGCTGCAGGCCGGCGACGGCGAGAATGGCATGATGGCCCAGGCCCAGCCCGACCGGATGACGCGGGTGCGGGTGGCCTCGGACCTGCCCGAGACCGAGCGGCCGACTGTCCAGGTCCTGTCGACCGAATCTCCGCGCTTCCACGCGCTGGTCCAGGAAGCCCGCGCCGCCCGGGGCGCCGACTTCTCGGTCTGCGACGTGACGCTGCCGGTTCAGGTCGCCGGGGGCGCGCCGCCCTCCTAGACGGCTGACGCCGATCTCGGGCCCCGGCGTCTGCGGCGCCGCGAGGGCGGACGGCGATCCTCGGCGCATGCGCTGCAGAAGCAGGCCCTCGCGCAGGCCGCGATCCGGCCACGCGCACCCGTTCCGAAGGCCAGGCGCGCTGCACCGCCTCCATGATCGCGGCGCCGGCCAGCACCAGGTCGGCGCGATCAGGGCCGATGCAGGCCTCCGCCGCGCGGCCGGCATGGCCCATGGCCTTCAGGCGGTCGCGGCCGCCTCGCAGTCGCCGCGGCTCATCCACAGCCCGTCGACCAGGTTGCGCTGGTAGCGGCGCAGGCCCAGGTGGATGCCGGCCAGGCTGGTGATCGCGCCGGAGGTCCCGACCATGTGGGCGCGGCCCTGGACGAACAGGTCGCGCAGCGCCGGATCGATCGGCGCGGTCGAAATCGCGGCGGCCATGTCGGCCACCATCCGCTCGTACCAGCCCTCCAGGGCGCCGTTGGCCGCGCCCGAGGGTTCGGGATGGCGCTCCGCCAGGGTGACCACGCCCACGGGCGCCGACATCCAGCCCTGCAGTTCGAAGCGGGCGCCCGCGCGGCGCAGCCAGCTCAGTTCGGTCGAGCCGCCGCCGACGTCGACCACCAGCACGGCCTGGGACTCGGGATCGAACAGGTTCAGGCAGCCTTCGACCGCCAGCCGCGCCTCCTCGACGGGATCGATGACGCGCAGTTTCAGGCCCGTGCCGGCGCGCACCCGTTCGATGAAGGCCGCGCCGTTGTCGGCCTGGCGGCAGGCCTGGGTGGCCACGGCCATCAGCCGGTCGGACTGGACGCCCTTGCGGGCGACCCGCTCGGCGCAGGACATCAGGGCGTCGTAGGCCCGGTCCATCGCGGTCGGGTCCAGCCGGCCGGTGCGCGACAGGCCTTCGCCCAGACGGACGATGCGGCTGAAGGAATCGACCACTCGGAAACCGTCGCGGGACGGCTTCGCGATCAGCAGCCGACAATTGTTGGTCCCCAGATCCAGCGCGCCATACAGGCGGGCTTCCGAATCCGACGCCCCTGGCCCCGGGACGGCGCCGCCGCGGGCGCGCTTTCCGTCGGAGCGCCGGGACTGGGACCGCGGGTCTCGCTTCCGCGAGCCGTCGGTCTCCGGCATGGGCCGAGCTTTCGAGGTGGGCGGTCCGAAGCGGCGCCCGTCCCGGACAGCCTAGACCGCCGACTTCGTCCGCGCCAAGCGTGTCTGACGCGAAAATGAACGAGAGCGAAGGGACCAGGCTCAGCTTGGGAAGCGCAGGCTGGGGCCATGATGAACGCCTCGTCCGCCCGTTTCGGCCTCGGCCAGATCGTCCGCCACCGCGACGCCGCCTTCCGCGGCGTGGTGATCGACGTCGATCCCGTCTACGCTGGCCAGCCAGGCGAGACCGGGCATATCTCGCCCGACCAGCCCTTCTACCGGATCCTGGCGCTCGGCGACGACGGGGGCTTCATCGTCTACGCGGCCGAGGATTCGCTGGAGCACGACCCCGAGCTGGCGCAACTGGCCCGCGAGGACGAGCGCCGCTGGTTCACCGTCGACGCGCGGGGCCGCCACGCGCCGAAGGAACAGGCGATCCACTGACGGGCGCGCCGCCGATCCGTCTGGCGCGCCCGGGGCGACGGGCCTAGATTGGCCGCGAACGGGCCGCCAGAGCCCGCGCAGGGAGAGCGTTCATGTCCGATTTCGAGCACGTCTTCGACAAGCCGCCCGAAGGGGCCGCCGCCGACTGGACGATCCCGCAGGACTGGCGCGCCTATACCGAGACCGAGCACAAGACCTGGGACACCCTCTATGCCCGGCAGATGGAGATCCTGCCCGGCCGCGCCGCCGAGGTCTTCTTCAAGGGCCTGAAGGCGCTGGACCTGAACACCGGCGGCATTCCCGACTTCTCGCTGATGAACCCCAAGCTGCAGGCCCTGACCGGGTGGACGGTGGTCTGCGTGCCCGGCCTGGTGCCCGACGAGGTCTTCTTCGACCACTTGGCCAACCGCCGCTTCCCGTCGGGCCAGTTCATCCGCAAGCCGGACCAGCTGGACTACCTGCAGGAGCCGGACATCTTCCACGACGTGTTCGGCCATGTGCCGATGCTGACCGACCCGGATTTCGCCGCCTACATGGAGGCCTACGGCAAGGGCGGGCAGCGCGCGGCGTCCCTGGGCATGCTGCAGAACCTGGCGCGGCTGTACTGGTACACGGTCGAGTTCGGCCTGATGCGGGACAGGGACGGCTTGCGCATCTACGGCGCCGGCATCGTGTCGTCTGCGACCGAGAGCGTGTTCGCACTGGAAGACCCCTCCCCCAACCGCCTGGGCTTCGACCTGGAGCGGGTGATGAAGACCCTCTACCGGATCGACGACTTCCAGCAGGTCTATTTCGTGATCGACTCGATCGAACAGCTGAAGCGCGAGACGCTGCAGGATTTCGGGCCGATCTACGACCGGCTGAACGGCGCGGAGTCGATCCCGATCGACGCGGTCCTGCCGACCGACAAGGTCTTCACCCAGGGCAGCCAGGCCTATGCGGCGCGGGGCGGGCGGTTCGCGGCCTGAGGTCCATGTGACGCCTTGTCATCCCGGACGCCGCGAAGGCGGCGACCCGGGACGGGTCGCGTCACCTTGTTGAACCTCCCGGAAATCGCGGCGCGATTGTCCGGGAGGCAGGTCGCCGTCCTGCCCTGAACTTGCCCGTCTCCCGGATAGCTGCTGACGCAGCTTCCGGGAGGGTGATCGTGTGAACGCACTTGTCCCGGCTCTTCGCTTCGCTTCGGCCGGGATGACAAGGCGATCTCGACGCCCCTGTCGATTGCCGGGATCCGGCGCGCCATCCCGCTCGCGGCCGCACGCCCAGCAGCAGGCCCAGCCAGCCCAGCCGCCGCGCGGCCTCGTAGGCCAGAAAACAGCTCGCGAACGTGGCGGCGATCACCAGCGCGGCCTCGACCCCCAGCGGCAGCTTCAGCGGCATCAGATACCAGGCGGCGACGATGATCACCGTCTGGTGGACGATGTAGAAGGGGAAGACCCCGCGACTGAGATAGTTCAGCATCGGCCCGCCCGTGGTCAGATATCGCGCGCCGTAGCCCAGGATGGCGGCGATCCAGACCCACTGGTCGGCCGCATACACCACCCGCATGGCCAGGCGCAGGGCGTCGGGCGGGACGGCGTCATCGGCGCGATAGATCCAGGCGTAGCTCGCCCAAGCGGCCCAGCACAGCACCGCCAGGATCAGCGAAGGCCGGCGCAGGCGCAGGAACGCCGCTCGGATGGGCTCCGAACGCGCGATCAGGAAGCCGAACAGATAGGCGGCGAACGAGACGGCGTGGTTGTACCAATCGTCGATCAGGGCGTGGGTCGTCTCGAACAGGGGCGCCAGGGTGAAGCGCAGCAGGATGAAGTAGAGGATCGGCCAGACCAGCAGGCCCCAGCCGGACAACACCTTGTCCAGCACGCCGCCCAGCGCCCGCAGCGGCCCTGCGGCGACGCCGACCAAGAGGGCGACGATCAGACCGTAGGGCAGCAGGTAGGCGATGAACCAGAGATGGTTCCAGGTCGGCGTCGTCAGGCAGCCCTCGGCGTCGCACCAGTTTCCGGACGCCGTCGCGTACTTGACCCAGAAGTCCTGCAGCCAAGGCGAGTGCGCCGGATCGGCGACACCTTGCTGCTGCAACGCCTGGAAGACCTCGTAGTAGCTCTGCGGCGGCACGATCACGAACATGCCGAACAGCAAGGGCGGCAGCAGCCTCAGGATGCGCGACCCCGCCAGCCGTGGGCCGGCGTGACCGCCCTTCGCCGCGAAGCCGTCCGCCAGGAAGCGGGTCGCGGCGCCGGACACCAGGAACAGTAGCGTCAGCCGCCACGGATTGGTCAGCATCATCAGCGGCTGGATCGCCTCGACGATACGCGGGCTCTTCACGTGGAAGTCCCACGACACGTACAGCATGCCGACGTGATACAGAATCAGCAGGAAGAAGGCCCCGACGCGGATCCAGTCGAGATCGTACCGGCGGGTCGGCGGGGCGGGGGCGATGTCGGACAAGGCCGGACTCCATGAGCGATGAGAACGACCGGACCCTGTCCGCGCGGCGGCCGAGGCCTCAATCCGCCGGGGACGCCCGGGCCGCTGGCGGGGACGGCCGAAGGGGCGGCGGTGACCAGCGGC
>NZ_JBNFOJ010000220.1:0-4695 GCF_057364705.1 Brevundimonas sp. CURTG3B2_SDJG | reverse complement strand
CCCCGGCCGCCCGCGCCCGTCCAGACGGCTTCGACGCCGCCGGCGCCGCCCCGCTCCGGCGACGATCCGGGTGGACCTGGACCGCGTCGACCGCCTGATCAACGTCGTGGGCGAACTGGTCATCCAGCAGGCCATGCTGGCCCAGCGCGTGACGGAAAGCGGCCTGGCTCGCTCGTCGGGCGTCTCGGTCGGGCTGGAAGACCTGGAGCTGCTGACGCGCGAGATCCAGGACAGCGTCATGGCCATCCGCGCCCAGCCGGTGAAGTCGGTGTTCCAGCGCATGCCGCGCCTGGTCCGCGAGGTCGCCGAGATGACCGGCAAGCGGGTGAAGCTGGTCACCGCCGGCGAGGACACCGAGGTCGACAAGACCGTGGTCGAGCGCCTGGCCGAGCCGATCACCCACATGCTGCGCAACGCCATCGATCACGGGCTGGAGAGCCCCGAGGAGCGCGCGGCGGCCGGCAAGCCCGCCGAGGGGACCGTGCGGCTGGCGGCCCTGCACCGGTCGGGGCGGATCGTCATCGAGATCTCGGACGACGGGAAGGGCATCAACCGCCCCCGCGTGCGCGGCATCGCCGTCGAGCGCGGCCTGATCGCCGAGGACGCGGTCCTGACCGACGACGAGGTCGACAACCTGATCTTCCTGCCCGGCTTCTCGACCGCGGCGACGGTGTCGGACATCTCGGGACGCGGCGTCGGCATGGACGTGGTCCGCCGGTCGATCCAGGCCCTGGGCGGCCGCATCTCGATCAGCTCGGTTCCGGGCAAGGGCTCGACCTTCACCCTCAGCCTGCCGCTGACGCTGGCGGTGCTGGACGGCATGGTCGTGGGCGCCGCCGAGCAGACCCTGGTCGCGCCGCTGTCGGCCATCGTCGAGAGCCTGACGCCGCGCGCGGAGGACATCCATTACGTCGGCGGCCACGACGCGGTGATCCGCTTCCGGGACGCCTTCGTGCCCCTGGTCGACGTGGCCCGGAGCCTGGGGTTCCGGGACACCGCCGAAGCCTCGCCGCAGGGCGTGGCGGTGGTCGTGGAGACCGAGTCCGGCGCGCGCGCGGCCCTGCTGGTCGACGCCATCCAGGGGCAGCGCCAGGTCGTCATCAAGAGTCTGGAGACCAACTACCAGCAGGTCGAGGGCGTCGCCGCCGCGACCATCCTGGGCGACGGCCGGGTCGCCTTGATCCTGGACGTGGACGCCATCGTCGCCAACGCCCGCCGCCGATCGGCGGCGCCTGACCTGAAGCTCGCGAGCTGATCATGACCGAAGCCCAATCCGCCGCCATCCGCGAACTGATCGCCTTCCGCATCGGCGAGCAGGAGTTCTGCGTGGACATCATGTCCGTGCGCGAAATCCGCGGCTGGACGCCGGCCACCCCGTTGCCGCGGTCGCCCGGCTACATGAAGGGGGTCATCAACCTGCGCGGGGCCGTGTTGCCGATCGTCGATCTGGGCGCGCGGTTCGGTTTGCGGACGTCGGAGCCGACCGCGCGGCACGTCATCATGGTCGCCCATATCGGCGGCCGCACCGTCGGCCTGCTGGTCGACGCCGTATCGGACATCATCCAGCTGAGCGAGGGCGCCATCCAGCCGACCCCGGACGTGGCGTCCGACGAGGTGCGCGCCTTCGTGAAGGGCATCTTCGCCGTCGACGGCCGGATGATCAGCCTGATCGAACTGGACCTGATCCTGCCGGCGGCGGAGGCCGAGGCCGCATGACCTCGCCCGCCGGGACGGCGCACCTGGTCGAGGGCGAGTTCGCCCTGACGGCCGAGGATTTCCGTCACATCGCCCATGTGCTGCACAGCCACGCCGGCATCGCCCTGGGGGAGGGGAAGGCCGCCCTGGTCTACTCCCGCCTGGCCAAGCGGCTGCGGGCGCTGGGCCTGCGCAGCTTCCGCGAATACTGCGCCCTGATCGACGGCGTCGATGGCGTGGACGAGCGCCAGGCCATGACGGCCGCCCTGACCACCAACGTGACCCGCTTCTACCGCGAGCCGCACCACTTCGATCACCTGCGCGACCTGGTCATGCCCCGGCTGGCGGCCCACGCCCGCGCCGGCGGACGAGTACGGCTGTGGTCCGCCGCCTGCTCGAACGGCCAGGAGCCCTATTCGATGGGACTGACCGTCCTGTCGGTTCTGCCCGAGGCGGCCGAGCTGGACGTCCGCATCCTGGCCACCGACATCGACCCCAACATGGTCGCCGAGGGCGCCGCGGGGACCTATTCGGAGGAGGCGCTGGAGCAGGCCCCGGCGACGCTGTGGCGCCGTCACTTCGACCGCGCTCCCGGCGCCGGACGGGACCGCTGGAGCGCCGGCCCCGCGCTGCGCCGGCTGGTGACGTTCAAGGAACTGAACCTGATCGGCGACTGGCCCATGCGCGGTCGCTTCGACGTCATCTTCTGCCGCAACGTCGTGATCTATTTCGACGACGCCACCCAGGAGCGGGTGTGGAGCCGGTTCACGCCGCTGATGAACCCCGGCGCGACGCTCTACATCGGCCATTCCGAACGGGTGAGCGGGCCGGCGACGGCGAAGCTGCAGACCAGCGGCCTGACCACCTACCGGCTGGGAGCCGCCGCATGAGCGCCGCCCAAACGCTCCCGGTCCGGGTCCTGGTCGTCGACGACAGCCCCACCATGCGCGGGCTGATCAGCGCCGCGCTGCGCCGCGATCCGGAGATCGAGGTCGTGGGCGCCGCCGCCGACCCCCTGGAGGCGCGCGAGGCGATCAAGCGGCTGAACCCCGACGTCATCACCCTGGACGTCGAGATGCCGAACATGAACGGCCTGGAGTTCCTCGAGAAGATCATGCGGCTGCGGCCGATGCCGGTGGTCATGGTCTCGACCCTGACCCAGGCCGGCGCCGAGGTGACGGTGGCCGCGCTCGAGATCGGGGCCGTGGACGCGGTGGGCAAGCCGATGGATGGGGCTTCCGCCCTGACCGCCTTCGCCGAGCTGGGGACCAAGGTGAAGGCCGCGGCCCGGTCGCGGGTGAGGGCCCGGAGCGACGCCCCGACCGTCCCGCCGGCCGCGGCCGACTATCGGCCCGATCCGGCGCACGTCCTGGCCATCGGCGCTCGACCGGCGGGGTCGAGGCCCTGCTGACCATCCTGTCCGGCTTCCCCGCCGACTGCCCCGCGACGGTGGTGACCCAGCACATGCCGGCGACCTTCACCAAGAGCTTCGCCGCCCGTCTGGACAAGGTCTGCGCGCCCACCGTCAGCGAGGCCGAGGACGGGGCGCCGGTGAAGCCCGGCCACGTCTATATCGCGCCGGGCGGCGAGGCGCATCTGGAGGTGTCGGGGGCCACTCCGCGCTGTCGGCTGAGCCGGACGGACACCGTCAACGGGCACCGGCCCTCGGTGGACGTCCTGTTCGCCTCCGTCGCCCGCCTAGGCCGCCCGATGACCGGGATCATCCTGACGGGGATGGGCAAGGACGGCGCGAAGGGCCTGCTGGCCATGCGCGAGGCCGGGGCCCGGACCCTGGGTCAGGACGAGGCCTCCAGCGTCGTCTACGGCATGCCGCGCGCCGCCCACGAGCTGGGCGCCGTCGAGCGCCAACTGCCGCTTCACCGCCTCCGCCCCGCCATTCTCGATCTCTGCGCCGCGTCCCGCGCGGACCAGCCCGCCGCCTGAGGATTCCCATGCCCGCCGCCGCCGCCCTCAACGTCCTGATCGTCGATGACCAGCTGACCATGCGGTCGCTGGTCCGCAACAGCCTGCAGCAGCTCGGCGTGCGTGAAATCCGCGAGGCCGCGGACGGCGAGATCGGCCTGCGCGAGGTGATCACCAAGCCGGTCCACCTGGTGATCTCGGACTTCAACATGCCGAACCTGGACGGCCTGGGCCTGCTGCGCGCGATCCGCGCCCACCCGCCGATCCAGGGCACCGCCTTCATCATGCTGACCGGCCGCGCCGACCGCGACCTGGTCCAGCGCGCGGTGCAATTCGGGGTCAACAACTACTTGGTCAAGCCGTTCACCGTCGCCCAGCTGAAGGAAAAGCTGGAAGGCGTCTTCGGGCCGCTGACATGAGCCCCGCCATCGCCTCGGACCGCGCCGAGCAGCGCATCCACGTCGGCCAGGGCGAGCATCACGTCTCGGCCGACCCCAACGTCATGCTGACCACGGTGCTGGGCAGCTGCGTCGCCGCCTGCCTGTGCGATCCGTTCGCCGGCGTCGGGGGCATGAACCACTTCCTGCTGCCGGACGGAGAGGGCGCGGGCACCGACGCGGGCCGCCGCTACGGCGCCTGGGCCATGGAGCTGCTGATCAACGACCTGCTGAAGGCGGGGGCGCGGCGCGAGCGGCTGGAGGCCAAGCTGTTCGGCGGCGGCCGGATGTTCGATTCCCTGAAGGACGTCGGCATGGCCAACGCCGCCTTCGCCGAGCGCTTCCTGCATGACGAAGGCATCCGGGTGGTCAGCGGGAGCCTGCGGGGCGTGGGCGGACGGCGCCTGCACTACTGGCCGTCCAACGGACGCGCCCTGCAACGCGGCGTCTCGGACGCCGCCGCGCCCCGACCGATCGTGGACCCGGCCCCCGCCGTCGCGCCGGGCGGCGATCTGGAGCTGTTCTGATGAGCGCCCCGGATCGCGTCCTGCTGGCCGCCCTGGCGCCGAGACGGCGGACATGCGGTCGAGTCTGGACGGCCTGGCGGGCCTGGTCGGGGACCTGATCCGGACCTTGCCGG
>NZ_JBNFOJ010000219.1:0-4707 GCF_057364705.1 Brevundimonas sp. CURTG3B2_SDJG | reverse complement strand
GCTCTTGCGCGCCGCCTACGGTCCTCGCGAGGCGGTGTCCGCCCGCAAGCTGATGTCCCGCCAGATCACCGCCGCCGACGCTCCGCGCGCCCACGCCGGGGGATTGGTGGCCCGCGCCGCGGGCTGGCTGCGCGAGAACCTCTAAGGCTCGCGCCGCAGGGCGCTGCACGATCGTTTCGCCACCCGACCAGATCCGGTCACATTTATCTCCTGCGTGGCGAGACTGTGTCCAGATTGTAACAACCCGGGTCTTGATTGGTCTCCGTGCCGCCACAATCCCTTGTCGCGAACGTCGTTGCTGCTAGCGTGACCCCAGAACCAGTGTCCCGTTTTAGGATGGGGCGCTGCGTCCTTGCATCATTATCGGTTGGGGCCCAACACATGCTAATCAAGCGTAAGCACCTCTTTGGCACGACGATCCTGGCGGGGGTCATGGCTGTGGCGGCTCCGGCCTTCGCTCAGACCACTCCGCCTGCGCAGCAGCAGCAGCCGGCGCGGCCGACGCAGCCGATCGCAGAACCGGATACCGAGCTGGGCGAAGTCGTCGTCACCGGCACCCGCATCCGCAACCCGGAATACACGGCGGCGTCGCCCGTCGCGGTGCTCACCTCCGAGAACAGCGACCTGCGGGGCATCCCGGATGTCGCCCAGGCGCTTCTGAATTCGACCCTGGCGATCAGCTCGTTCCAGCTGAACGACCAGCTGACGGGCTTCGTCACCGCCGGCGGCGGCGGCACCCAGTCGGTCGCCCTGCGCGGCGCGGGCCGCAACGCACGCTGACGCTGCTGAACGGCCGTCGGGCCGGCCCGGCGGGCACGCGCGGCCAGGTCCAGGCCTTCGACCTCGGCGTCATCCCGGGCTCGGTGATGGAGCGGACCGAAATCCTGAAGGACGGCGCTTCGTCGATCTACGGCTCCGACGCCGTGGCCGGCGTGGTCAACATCATCACGCGCCGTGACCTGGACGGCGGCTCGATGAATGCCTTCTACAGCAAGCCGTTCGAAGACGGCGGCGAACAGCTGCGCATCGACGGCGCCTTCGGCCGGACCTGGGACCGCGGCTTCATCAACATCGCGGCCGAGTACTCCGAAACCTCGATCCTGCGCCGCCGGGACCGGGATTACACCTCCTGCACCACCGACTATCTGTTCGATCCCGACACGGGCGACCGGGTCGACTACATCGACCCGTTCACGGGCAACTATAAGTGCTACAACCAAAACACTAACGCCGTGTCGCTGCTGACGTCCCAGCAGAGCATCGTCCGCCGCATTCCGGGTTACGTCTATCCGACCGCGGCCCAGGGCAACAACATCGCGACCGCTGCGGCCGCCTTCCCGGCGTTCGCCGCCGCCTACGCCGACTGGGCGCGCTACAACCGCGCCGGTTATCCGCTGACCTATCTGTATACGCCCAGCGACAACCCGCTGTGGCAGAACTCGTCGGTCATCAGCCCGGCCGAGCGCTATTCGGTCTATCTGAACGCCGGCGTGGATCTGACCGACGACATGGAGCTGTACGGCGAACTCCTGTTCAACAGCCGTGAATCGAGCCAGGTCGGCTCGGCGCAAGTGTTCCAGTCGTTCGCGCAGCGCAACATCGTCAACGGCGCGCCGAACAACCTGCCCGCCTCGAACCCGAACAACCCCTTCGGCCAGCCGATCCAGACGATCGCGCCTATGAGTCGAGCTCCTTCCAGAAGATCGACTATTACCGGGCCGTCGTCGGCCTGCGCGGCACCGCCGGCGACTGGGACTGGGATATCTACGGCCAGTACTCGCTGTCGGACGCCACCTATAACAACGGTCCGCGGATCTACCTCGACCGCTTCCTGGCCCTGAACAGCCCGAACGTCGCCTGTACGAACAACCCGCTGGGCGGCAACGTGTCGAACTTCGACTGCGCCGCCCTGCCGCAGGGCATTCCGTGGACCTCGGAGCGCGTGCTGACGGGCAACTACACCCAGGCCGAGCGTGACTTCTTGTTCTTCCAGGAAGACGCGACCACGACCTATGAGCACGCCTACATCGAAGGCGTGATCAGCACGAGCTCGCTGTTCACCCTCCCGGCCGGCGACGTCGGCGCCGCCTTCGGCATCCAGTACCGCCGCGAGGAGATCGACGACACCCCGGGGCCGCAGGCCATCCTGCGCAACACCGCGCTGTACACCACCGCGGGCCGCACGGCCGGTTCGGACACCATCCTGGAGACCTTCGCGGAGTTCGACGTTCCGCTGCTGGCCGACATGCCGTACGCCCACGACGTCCGGCTCAACGTCTCGGGCCGCCTGTCGGACTACGACTCCTACGGCCGTAGCTCCACCTACAAGGCGGGCCTGAACTGGGCGTTCTCGCCGGAGTTCCGCTTCCGCACCAGCTACGGCACCTCGTTCCGGGCGCCGGCGCTGTACGAGCAGTTCCTGGGCGCTCAGGTCGGCTATAGCTCGCAGGCGGCGAGCGACCCCTGCTATAACTACGACGAGAACGACACGATCGATCCTCAGGTCCTGGCGGGCTGTATCGCGGACGGGGCCAATCCCGACGTGGGCGGCTCCAGCGTGGCCATCTCGTCGGTGGGCGGTCGCGACCTGCTGGAGGCCGAAACGGCCGACAGCTGGACGATCGGCTTCGTGCTGACCCCGCAATCGATGCCGGTCAGCGTCGCGGTGGACTACTATGAGTTCACCATCGAAGACGCCGTCAGCCAGCTGGGCGCGTCCGAAATCCTGACGCGCTGCTATCGCGGCCAGACCGACTACTGCAGCCTGTTCACCCGTGTCCGCACGGGCGCGGACACCGGTCGCTTGGCCACGGTCAACAACGCCTATGTGAACGTCGCCGAACAGAGCAACCGCGGCATCGATCTGCAGGTGCGCTGGTCCGAGGAGTATTCCTTCGGCCGTCTGACCATCGAGAGCGCCCACAACTTCAAGCTGGAAGACACCGAGACTGTCGCCACCGACACCACCTCGTTCCTGGGCGACACGTTCAACCTGGGCGGTCCGGCCTACGCCGGGAACCTGTATGTCACCCTGTCGCGTGGCGATTTCTCGTACTTCTACGGGATCGACATGATCGGCCGGGGGTCGGACATCGACGAGAACGGCGGCGTGATCTTCGCCAACTCGAAGTACGCCGACCTGCCCAACGGCATCAACTCGGCGGACTGCTCGGCTCCGAACAACTACTGCATGCGCTACACCCTGGACACGCCGTTCTGGACCACCCATTCGGCGTCGGTCCGTTACCGCGGCGACAACTGGACCGCCTCGATCGGCATCCAGAACCTGTGGGACGAGGCCCCGCCGATCGCCGGCACCGGCCTGTTCCGCATCGGCAACGCGGCGCTGAACGCCTACGACATGCGCGGTCGTCGCCTGTCGCTGCGGATCGGCCGCACCTTCTAAGGCCCGAGGCCTGGAAGACGGACAAGGGCGGCCCTTTCGGGCCGCCCTTTTTCGTTCCTGTCCCGTGTTTCCTCCGGTCAAGGTTAACGATTTCCGTGCCTTCGGCTCCGACTCGCCCTATCCGGTAACACTCCCTTAAGCAGTCGGGGTGTTTCCTTAACGCGCTCATAACCAATGCGATTCGGCGGGGATTTCGCATCGGGACTGCAGGGCAGGGTCGGAATCTAAGGTCGGAACGAAATGTCTCTCTCGCTGGTGCGTCCGCAAGCCACGGAACTGAAGCCCCGGATCGTCGTGTTCGGCGTCGGCGGGGCGGGCGGCAACGCCGTCAACAACATGATCGACGCCGGCCTCGAGGGCGTCGAGTTCGTGGTGGCCAACACCGACGCGCAGCATCTGAGCTTCGCCAAGACCGACCGCCGCATCCAACTGGGCGAGACGATCACGCAAGGCCTGGGCGCCGGCGCCACCCCGCAGGTCGGCATGAACGCCGCCGAGGAGTCGGCCGAAGAGATTTCGGGCACCTGGACGGCGCCCACATGGTCTTCATCACCTGCGGCATGGGCGGGGGCACCGGCACGGGCGCCGCGCCCGTCATCGCCAAATGCGCGCGGGACCGCGGCATCCTGACCGTCGGCGTGGTGACCAAGCCCTTCACCTTCGAGGGCCGTCATCGCATGCGCCTGGCCGAGGCCGGCATCGCCGAGCTGCAGCGCTACGTCGACACCCTGATCGTCATCCCGAACCAGAACCTGTTCCGCGTCGCCAACGAGCGTACGACCTTCGCCGACGCCTTCGGCATGGCCGACCAGGTCCTGCACTCGGGCGTGCGTTCGATCACCGACCTGATGATCCTGCCGGGTCTGATCAACCTCGACTTCGCCGACGTCCGCGCCGTGATGAGCGAGATGGGCAAGGCCATGATGGGCACCGGCGAAGCCACGGGCGACGACCGCGCCCTGCTGGCCGCGCAGAACGCCATCGCCAACCCGCTGCTGGACGAAACCTCGCTGAAGGGCGCCAAGGCCGTGCTGGTCAACATCACCGGCGGCATGGACATGACCCTGCTGGAAGTCGACGAGGCCGCCAACGCCATCGCCGGCGAGGTGGACGCCGACGCCAACATCATCTTCGGCGCCGCCTTCGACCCGGCCCTGGACGGCAAGATCCGGGTGTCGGTCGTGCCGCACCGGCATGGAAGACCTGGCCGCGGCCAACACCACGGCCCTCGCCTCGACCTCGGTCTTCGGAGACCCCGCCGCCCCGGGCCGCCCGGGCCTATGCGCCCCGCGCCGGGCATC
>NZ_JBNFOJ010000218.1:0-4732 GCF_057364705.1 Brevundimonas sp. CURTG3B2_SDJG | reverse complement strand
CGTGCGTCGCCGTCGTCGGAGCCGGCGTCGCGGGCGCCGCGCTGGCTCGGGCCTTCCGGGCGCTGGGCTTCGCGCCCATCGTGATCTCCGCCGGGGACGACAACGCCGCCTCGGGATTCCCGGCCGCCCTGGTGACGCCGAGACTGGACGCCGGCGATCAGGACATCGCCCGCCTGTACGCCGCGGCTCTTGAACGGGCCGGAACCCTCTACCGCGCCGTTCCCGAGGCCCTGACGCAGGAGGGCGTCCTCCAACTGGAGCAGTCGCCCCGGGACGCCGCGCGCTTCGCCAAGATCGCCGCGCAGGACCTCTGGCCGGCCGGCGCGATGACGACACTGGACGCACGGGCCTGCACGGAGCGGCTGGGAGAAGACGTGGACCGGGGCGGCCTGCTCATGAGTGACGCCCTAGCCATCCGTCCCCGGCCCGTGCTCGACGCCTGGCTGGCGGAGGCGGAACGGGTCACGGCGACGGTCGCGCGCCTGGAGCCGGCCCGGACGGCTGGCGGCTGACCGACGCCGCGGACAGGCCGATCGCCGAGGCCGACGTGGTCGTGCTGGCGGCGGGCTGGGGCAATGCGGCGCTATCGCCGTTGCTGTCCCTGTCGCCCGTGGCGGGTCAGGCCGATTGGGTCGAAGGGTTGCAAACGGCGGACATCGGCGCGGTGGCCTGGGGCGGGTACGCCGTTCCGACGGGAGCCGGGCTGCTGTTCGGCGCCACTCACGATCGCGGCCGGACCGATCCCACGGTCAGCGCCGAAGCCTCCCGTCGCAATCACGACGCGCTGCGCGCCCGGCTGCCCGTCCTTGCGGAGACGGTCGGCGCTATGCCCCGCCCGCGCGCCCGCGCCGCCGTTCGAGCGACCACGCCCGACCGGCTTCCGCTGGCGGGGGCCCTGAGCGACGGCCTGTTCGTGCTGGGCGGCCTGGGCTCGCGCGGTTTCTGCGCCGCTCCGCTGCTGGCCGAACACGTCGCCGCCCTCGCGACCGGCGCCCCGTCTCCCCTGCCGTCGGATCTGGCCGCCCGGGTCGACCCGTTACGATTCTCTATTGACGAAGGGGTTGCGAAACGCGGGCCGAAGGTGGACGGTTCGCCCCCGGGGAGCTGAGCTGAGGGAGCTATTCATGCGTACGACCATCCCGGCCGCTCTCGGCCTTCTCACCGTCCTGGCCGCCTGTGCGCCGATCGCCGAAACCGCAAACAGCGAGACCGCGAGCGGCGAGACGACGACGCGCGCCCGGCAGTGCTTCAACATCCAGCAGGTCGACAACTTCCGGCAAGGCAGCCGCGACCAGATCTTTCTGCACGTCGGCCGCAACGACGTCTACGAACTGAACGCGGCCGGCGGTTGCAACGACCTGGACTTCGCCAACCGCCTGGCGATCAGGCCCGACTTCGGCGGCGCGACGGGAAGCCGCCTGTGCTCCGGGGACTGGGCGCGCGTGACCGTCCCGGGGGCGCCGGTCCCGACCACGACCTGCCGCGTCCACATCAGTCGCAAGCTCACGGCCGAAGAGATCGCCGCCCTGCCGGGCGCCCACAGGCCCTGAGGCGCCGAGGCCTCGCTAGCCCTTCTGGGCGTAGCCGAGGCGTCGGTTCAGCTTCTCGATCAGATCGATGGCCGTGTCGGCGACGACCGAGCCGGGCGGATAGACCGCGGCCGCGCCGCTCTCCAGCAGCGGCTGCACGTCGGAGGGCGGAATCACCCCGCCGACCACGATCATGATGTCCGGCCGCCGAGCTTCTCCAGCTCGGCCTTCAGCTCCGGTACGAGCGTCAGGTGGCCCGCCGCCAGGGAGGAGGCCCCGACGGCGTGGACGTTTCTCTCCACCGCCTCCTGCGCCGCCTCGGCCGGGGTCTGGAACAGGCTGCCGGCGGTGACGTCCAGGCCCAGATCCCCGTAGGCGGTGGCCACCACCTTCTGGCCGCGGTCGTGACCGTCCTGGCCCAGCTTGGCGATCAGGATGCGCGGAGGGCCGCCGTCGTTTTCCACGAAGGCGGCGACCATGTCGCGCGCCCGGCTGAACTTCGGGTCGTCGCCGGCCGCCTTCGCATAGACGCCCGAGACGGTCTTCACCGTCGCCACGTGACGGCCGAACGCCGCCTCGAGCGCGTCCGAGATCTCGCCCACCGTGGCCTTGGCCCGCGCCGCCTCGACGGCCAGCTGCAGCAGGTTGGCCTTGCCCCTGGCGCCCGCGGTCAGGGCGTCCAGCGCGGCTTGCGTCGCCGTCTCGTCGCGCTCGGCCCGCAGGCGCTTGAGCTTCTCGATCTGCGCGGCCAACACGGCGGCGTTGTCGACCTTCAGCATCGGGATGTCGTCGGGCGTGTCGCTGAAATAGCTGTTCACCCCGACCACCGTCTGCTGGCCGGTGTCGATCCGCGCCTGGGTCTTGGCCGAGGCTTCCTCGATCCGCAGCTTGGGAATGCCGGCTTCGATGGCCTTGGCCATGCCGCCCAGGGCCTCGACCTCGGCCATGTGGGCCCGAGCCCGCTCCGCCAGCTCGTGGGTCAGGCGCTCGACGTAGAAACTGCCGCCCCACGGATCGATGACCTTGGTCAGGCCGGTCTCCATCTGCAGCAGGATCTGCGTGTTGCGGGCGATCCGGGCCGAGAAGTCGGTCGGCAGGGCCAGGGCCTCGTCCAGCGCATTGGTGTGCAGGCTCTGGGTCTGCCCGCCGGCCGCCGCCATGGCCTCGACCATGGTCCGGCTGACGTTGTTGAACACGTCCTGGGCCGCCAGCGACCAGCCCGAGGTCTGGCAGTGGGCGCGCAGCGACAGCGAGCGGGCGTCCTTGGCCCCGAACTTCGCCACCGCCTCCGCCCACAGCAGGCGGCCGGCGCGCATCTTGGCCACCTCCATGAAGTAGTTCATGCCGATGGCCCAGAAGAAGCTGAGACGCGGCGCGAACCGATCCACGTCCATGCCCGCGCCCACCCCGGCCTTCAGATACTCGATCCCGTCCGCCAGGGTGTAGGCCAGCTCCAGGTCGGCGGACGCCCCCGCTTCCTGCATGTGGTAGCCGCTGATCGAGATGGAGTTGAACTTCGGCGCATGCTCCGCGGTCCAGGCGAAGATGTCCGAGATGATCCGCATGCTCGGCTCGGGCGGGTAGATGTAGGTGTTGCGGACCATGAACTCCTTGAGGATGTCGTTCTGGATGGTCCCGGTGAGCGCCGAGTGCGCCACCCCCTGCTCCTCGGCCGCGACGATGTAGAGCGCCAGCACCGGCAGCACCGCGCCGTTCATCGTCATCGACACCGACATCTGGTCCAGCGGGATGCCGTCGAACAGGGTCCGCATGTCGTAGATGCTGTCGATGGCCACGCCGGCCATGCCGACGTCGCCCTTCACGCGCGGATGGTCGGAATCGTAGCCCCGGTGGGTGGCCAGGTCGAAGGCGATCGACAGGCCCTTCTGACCGGCGGCCAGATTGCGGCGGTAGAAGGCGTTGGACTCCTCCGCCGTCGAGAAGCCGGCGTACTGGCGGATGGTCCACGGATTGCCCGCGTACATCGTCGGATAGGGCCCGCGGTGATAGGGCGCGATCCCCGGCAGGCCGTGGATGAACTCCAGCCCGTCCAGCGCCGCGGCGTCGTAGGCGGCGGGGACCGTCAGCCCCTCGGGCGTGGTCCAGGGGTCGCGCGCCGGCCGGCGCCGGTCGGCGACAGGTCCAGGGCGATGGTGGAGAAGTTCGGCGCGCTCATCGGCCGGCCTCCTGGGCTTCGAAGGGCGCGGCGAGACGGATTGGCGCCAGCGGCACGCACGCGTCGCCCCCGCCGTCCGGAGTTCTGGACGTCTCGGTCTCGACGGAGGTCGGACGCGGATCGGGATCGACGAATTTGGTCACGCCCACCATCTGGCGGGCGCCGTCGGCGAGGGCCTTCTCCAGGCCCGCCGGGCCCGGCCGACCCGCGGCTGGATCAGATGCCCGCGCAGGGCCTCGACGATCCCGCCCTCAGCCTCGATGAGCTGGAACTCGGCCCAGGCGGCCTCGGCGAGTCCCGGGTGCGGTGATCCAGGAACCAGGAGCCCGCCGCCGGATCGTCGACCCGGCCCAGGTGGGCCTCCTCCATCAGGACCAGCTGGGTGTTGCGGGCCTGGCGGCGGGCGAAAGCGTCCGCCCGGCCCCCAGCCCGGGTGAAGCCGTCCAGCACCACCGCGTCCGCGCCGCCGAACCGCGCCGGCGAACCCGGCGGCGGTGAGCCTGAGCAGATTGGGCCACGGGTCTCGGGCCGAGAGCATGCGCCGCGAGGACCGCGCCTCGATCGCGGCCGGGACCTCGGCGCCGAACGCTCCGGAGATCGACCGCCAGATCAGGCGCAGCGCCCGGACCTTGGCAAGGCCGTCGAAATACTCCTGGTCGACCGCGACGCCGAGCACCGTCCCTCTCAGAGCCTGGTCCGCGCTCAGGCCCGCCGCCATCCCGGCCTTGATTAGGGCGACGGCGCTGGCGGCGGCGAAGGCCAGCTCCTGGGCGATCGAGCCGCCGGCCTCGTGCGCCACGCGGCCGGACGCCAGGAAGAAGGCCGCCTCGGGATAGGCGCCCGCGTGACGCGCCGCGGTGTTGGCGGCCAGGGTCAGGTGCTCTTCCATCGACCGGGGTGCCTCCCCGGCCTCGGCGAAGGCCGACACCGGGTCCATATGGAACATCAGCTTCGCGCGCGGCGCGCCCTTGGCCGCCACGGCCAGCGCATTGGCCGCGTCGGGTCCGTCCAGGCCGGCGTCCAGGCC
>NZ_JBNFOJ010000217.1:0-4738 GCF_057364705.1 Brevundimonas sp. CURTG3B2_SDJG | reverse complement strand
CGGATCGCGGCCAGATCGCGCGGCCCGCCCCGTCCCAGCGCCAGGCGCGAGACGGCCCGCGCCACGTCCGAGGAGGCCCTCAGTCCGTCCCTCAGATCGCGCCGCAGGTCGCGGCGCTCCAGCAGCCATTCGACGGCGTCGAGTCCATGGTTGATGGCGACCGGATCGCGCAGCGGCCGGGCGATGCGCTCGGCCAGCGCCCGCGCCCCGCCCGACGTCACCGTCCGGTCGATGCAGGCCAGCAGAGACCCCTCACGCTCGCCCCGCTGGGTGCGGTCGATCTCCAGGCTGAGCCGGGTCGCGGGATCGATGGCCAGGAAGCCGGTGTCGCCGGATCGGCGCGGCGCCGACAACGCCGGGACCCTTCCCGCCTGCGTCGTCTCCAGATAGGCGGCGATCAGGCCCAGGGCCGAAACCTCGGCCTCCTCGAAGCTCCCGAAACCGTCCAGCGCCGCCACGCCATACAGCCGCTCGACCCGCACCCGCGCGCCGACCGGCTCGGCCAGCGCCTGGGGCAGGGCCTGGACCACCCCGCCCGACCCGTCCAGCGCGTCCTTGGCCACCGGATACGAGAACAGGCGGTCGGGAACCAGCACCTCCGACGGGCGGAACGCGGCCAGGGTCGCGCCCAGGTCCTCCAGCGCGCAGGCGACCACGTCGACCGCCCCGGCGGACAACTCGACCACCGCCACCGCGGCCCGGCCCTTGCGGATCGCGACGGCCGCCAGCCGGTTGGCCCCGCGCGCGTCGAGCAACGAGTCCTCGGTCAGGGTGCCCGGCGTCACCACCCGCACGATGTCGCGCCGGACCACGGCCTTGGAGCCGCGCTTCTTGGCCTCGGCCGGGTCCTCCATCTGCTCGCAGATGGCGGCCTTGAACCCCTGCCGGATCAGCCGCGCCAGATAGCCTTCCAGCGCATGCACCGGCACCCCGGCCATGGGGATGTCTTCGCCCTGGTGCTTGCCCCGCTTGGTCAGGGTGATGCCCAGCGCCGCCGAGGCGATCTCCGCGTCCTTGAAGAACAGCTCGTAGAAGTCGCCCATCCGGAAGAAGACGATGGCGTCCGGCTGGCTGGCCTTGGCCGCTAGGAACTGGGCCATGACCGGCGTCACCCCCTCCGAGGACGGGAGGGCGTCGGCTTTGGGCGGATGGGCGAGGGGAGCGTTCATGCGAGCGCCGCAAGGTGAAGGATTGCGGCGGACGGCTCAAGCGGCTTGCCCGACAGGAAGGCCGATGCGACACCGCCCTGGGGAAAAGGGGGCGACGATGACCTATCAGGCGAAACCGAACGACAAGCTCTGGGGGGCGGTCAGGATCTGGGCGTGGGGGTTCATCGCCAGCGCGGCGCTGGGGGCCGTCGCCTTCGGCTACCGGGTGGCCCTGCTCGCCCGCATCCCCGGCGAGGCGCCGATGACCGAGCTCGACTACCTGTCGGACCATGTGGCCGGCGCCGAAGCCGAGATATGGACCACCGCCGGGGCGAGCCTGCTCTACTTCGCGACCTTCCTCGTCTGCGCCTTCCTGGTCCTGAAGTGGTATCTTCGTTCGGTCCGCAACGCCCACGCCCTGTTCCGGGGCGTGGAGACCTCGCCGGCCTGGGCGATCTGGTGGTTCGTCATTCCCTTCGTCTCGCTGTGGAAACCCTATGGAATGACCAGCGAGCTGTGGCGGTCCAGCGCCGATCCCGAGCGCTGGAAGGGGTTGCGGGACCCGGCGCTGCTGCGCTGGTGGTGGGGCGCGGTCCTGGCCTCCAACTTCGTCGTCGCGGCGAGCAACGTCATGAACCGGTCCGCATCGACGGCCTCGCATCTGCTGATCGCCGACGCGACCCTGGTGGCCGCCTACGCCATCCAGATCGCCGCCGGCCTGCTGTTCCTGCGCATCGGCGGCCCGATCAGCCGCCGCCAGACGCAACTGATCGCGAGCGGCTGGACGCCGCCGGTCCCAGGCGCGCCCGCCTGGGCGGCTTGACCGTTGCCATAAGCCTCCGCGCCTGCGATACGCCCGCCCAGGCGGTTAAGGGAACGCGGTCCAACACCGCGGCTGTGCCCGCAACTGTAGGCGGCGAGGCCGGCTTCGATCCGGAGAGCGATCTCCGGCGTCACTGGGAAACCGGGAAGACGTGAAGCTCGGCTGGCGACCCGCAAGCCAGGAAACCTGGCCGCCGACGTCGTCCGTCCGCTGTCCGGGACCAGACAGAGACGCGGTGATCCGTCGAGGCGACCCGACACTTGCGCCGTTCCAGCCAGGGACGGGTCGGTCGCCCTTCCCTACGTCGCCGCGACGCGCTCGCGCGGAGACGACGGAGACATCGCACATGACGCGATCCCTTCTTCTCGCCACGGCTGCGGCCGTGCTGATCCCCGCCTCCGCCCTCGCCCAGGCCGCGCCGGACGAAACCCTGTCCGAGGTGGTGGTCACCGCCACACGCATCCCCGCCATCGTCGCCGACACCCCCGGGGCCCGGACCATCGACAGCCGCACCATCGAGCGGCGCGGCGCGGTCTTCGCGTCCGACATCCTGTCCGACGTTCCCGGCCTGTCGGTGACCCGCTCGGGCGCCTTCGGGGGCGTCGCCCAGGTCCGCATGCGCGGCGCCACCCCGGGCAAGACCCTGGTCCTGGTGGACGGCGTCCCGGTCAATGACGCGGCCGAGCCGAACGGCGCCTACGACGTCTCTGGCTTCGACCTGGGCGACATCGAACGGATCGAGGTTCTGTCGGGTCCGCAGTCGTCGCTCTGGGGCTCCGACGCCATCGGCGGGGTGATCGCCTTCACCACCCGCGAAATCGACGGCCTGCGCGCCGAGGCCGAGGCCGGCAGCTTCGGCACCGTCCGCGGCCGCCTGGCCGGCGGGATCGCCAACGAGACCTGGGCCCTGGGCGGCTATGTCTCGCGCTTCAACACCGACGGGATCTCGGTCGCCGACGCGGCCAACGGCAATCCCGAGGAGGACGGCTTCGAGAACACCACGGTCGGCGTTCGCGGCCGCTACGCCGTCTCGCCGGCGGTGAAGATCGACGGCTCGGCCCGCTGGTCGAAGAGCGAGGCCGATCTGGATAACGGCTTCCCCGTCTCCGACAACGGCGACCGGTCGGAATCCGAGCAATGGTCCAGCGTCGTCCGCGCCACCGTCGACGCCCTGGGCCTGGAGCATCAGTTCAGCGTCTCGGGCTCGGACATCGAGCGCCAGACCTTCAGCGCCTTCGGCTCGGTCTTCGAAGCGGATCGCCAGGCCTACCGCTGGCAGGCCAACGGCGAGACCGGCGCGGCGACCTACGCCTTCGGCGCCGAGCGCGAGGAAAGCACCGGCAGCATCTCGACCGGCGCGTCGGTCAGCCTGGGGACCACCTCGGTTTTCGGCACGGCCCGCTATGAGGTCAGCGAGACGCTCAGCGTCACCGGCGGCCTGCGCTTCGACGACACCGACGATTTCGGCTCCAAGACCACGGGCCGGATTTCGGCGGCCTGGGACTTCGCCCCCGGCTTCACCCTGTCGGGCGCCTATGGCACGGGCTTCAAGGCCCCGTCGGTCAGCCAGGCGGTCTGCGACTTCTGCTTCTCGTCCCAGCCCTTCCCGACCCTGCGTCCGGAAAAGGCCGACGGATATGAGGCGGCGATCGGCTGGCGTTCGGCCGACGGCCGCATCGAAGGCCGGGCGACGATCTATCGCCTGAACGTCGAGGACCAGATCACCTACGTCTTCGACCCGGTCACCTTCGACAGCTACTACGTCAACATCGCCGAGACGACGACCGACGGCGTCGAGCTGGAGAGCCGGGCCATCCTGGGCCATGGCTTCGACCTGACCCTGGCCTACGCCTGGACCGACGCGAAGGACCAGGCCACCGGCCGGCCGCTGGCGCGCGTGCCGGAACACGCGGGCTCGGCGACCCTGGGTTGGACCGGCGAGCGTCTCTCGGGCGCCCTGACCGTCCGCGCCGAGGGCGAGGAGCCCGACACCAACGCCGCGGTCCCGGCCATGCGCGACGGCTTCGTCACGGCCAATCTGAACGCCGCCTACGTCCTGACCGACCACGTCACCCTGACGGCGCGGATCGAGAACCTGGCCGACGAGCGGTATCAGCAGGTGCTGGGATATGGAGAGCCCGGCCTGTCGGGCTACGCCGGGATCAGGCTGCGCTACTGATCCGGCCTCGGGCGCCGGCCGTGATCGCGGCCGGCTGCTCGAGCTGGAGCGCCTCCCAGTCCAGGTTGGGCGCGGGCGCGTGGGCGGCGGCGAGGACCGCGCGCAGCTCCGCCGCCGAGGCGACGCTGGCCACCACCGCCGAGATCTGCGGCAGGGTCAGGGTGTAGGCGAGGGTCGCCTGCATCGGATCCACGCGCGCCTCCGCCAGCCGTCTGCGGATGCGCGACAGCTGCGGCGCGTGATGGCCCAGTTCGGCCGGCAGGGCGTCGCCGCTCATGAACAGCAGGCCGCGCGCGAACACCGAGGACAGGTGGATGTCGATCCCCAGCCCGGCCAGTTCGTCCAGAACCCCCGTCCGATGCGCGCGCTGATCCAGCAGGTTGCAGGGCAGCTGCACCACGTCCGGCTGGAACCGCCGCGCCAGCAGGGCCGGGCCGTCCTCCATGGTCGTGCAGAAGCCGATGCGCCGGTACAGGCCGCGGTCCTTCAGCGCCAGCATCCGGTCCCACAGCGCCCGCCCCTCGGTCCCGGCCAGGTCCGCGGCCGAGGCGGCCAGCAAGGTGTCGCCGCGCGGCAGGCCCAGGCGCT
>NZ_JBNFOJ010000216.1:0-4773 GCF_057364705.1 Brevundimonas sp. CURTG3B2_SDJG | reverse complement strand
GGCCCTGCCGGACGCCGCCCCCGCCGCCGGTCCACGACGACCGCGGCGCTCCCTTCGCCCTGAAGTTCACGGGCGGCTCCACCGGCGTCCCCAAGGGCGTGATCCAGAGCCAGGCCAGCGCCGCGGCCGCGCTGGCCTCGCTCCAGGCCTTCTACGGTTTCGCGCCGGACGACGTGAACCTGGCCGTCGCCCCCCTAACCCACGGCGCCTCCCACTACCTCCTCCCCATTCTGGCCGCCGGCGGCGCCCACGTCCTCCTGCCCTCCCCCGACCGCCCCGCCATCCTGACCGAGCTGAAGCGGCGGGTCAGCGTCGTGTTCCTGCCTCCGACCCTGATCGCCCTGCTGATGGCCGAGGCGGACTTCGCGCCCGCCGACTTCCCGGCCCTGCGCCATCTGACCTACTCCGCCGCCCCCATGTCCCCGGCCCGGATCGCGCAGGCCATCGCCCGCTTCGGCCCGGTGCTGTCCGCCCTCTACGGCCAGACCGAGGCCCCCATGACGGTCGCGGGCCTGTCCCCGGCCGAAATGGCCGACGCCGCGCTCCGGTCCAGCGTCGGCCGCCCCTTCGCGGGCACGCCGGTCGCCGTTCTGACCCTCGAGGGCGTCGCGCCCCACGGCGAGGGCGAGGTTCTGGTCGGCGGGGACTTGGCCCGCACCGAATATCTGGACGCCCCGGAACTGACGGCCGCCGCCAGACACGAGGGTTGGCTGAGGACCGGCGATCTCGGTCGCATCGGCCGCGACGGCCGGCTGACGCTGATCGGGCGCTCGAGGGACCTGATCATCACCGGCGGCTACAACGTCTATCCGGCCGAGGTCGAGGCGGCGCTGACCGCGCATCCCGCCGTGCGCGAGGCCTGCGCCTTCGCCCTGCCCGACGACGTCTGGGGCGAGCGGCTGGAGGCGGCCGTCGCCGTCGATCCTCCGTTCACGGACGACGCGGCCCTGCGCGCCTTCGTCCGCGACGCCGTCGGCCCGGTTCGCACGCCCAAACGCCTGCACATCCTTCCCGCCCTGCCCCGCAATCCGGTCGGCAAGGTGGTGCGCGGGGAGGTCCGCGCCCTGCTCTACCCCGACCACCCCGCCGCCCCGGAGGCCCGCTGATGATCGTCGTACCCGAAGCCCGCATCCGCGAGATGAAGGCCCGCGGCTGGTGGGGCGACGTCACCCTGGACGACCTGTTCCGCAAGCACGCCGCCGCCCATCCGGACGCCGAGGCCCTGATCGATCCCTTCAACGCCCCGACGTCGTGGGCGGGACCGCCGAGCGCCTGACCTGGCGCCAGGTCGCCGACGCCGTCGACCGCCTGGCCGCCGTCCTGGTCGCCCACGGGATCGGCAAGGACCAGGTGGTCGTCGTTCAACTGCCCAACATCGCCGAGCTGACCATCGCCTACCTGGCCTGCCTGCGCCTGGGGATCATCGTCAGCCCCGCCCCGGTCCAGTACCGCGAGCACGAGCTGGGCTACATCGTCGGCAAGACCGACGCCGTCGCGGCCATCACCGCCGACCGCATCGGCAAGCAGAAGCACGGCGAGATGCTGGCCGGCCTGAAGGCGACCCAGCCCACCCTGAGGCACGTCTTCGTCCTGGGCTCCACCTGCCCGCCCGGCGCGCTCGACCTGGAGCCCCTGATGGACGGCGTCACCCGGGACCAGCACAAGGCCGCGCAGAAGGCGGCCAGGGCGGCCGCGATCACCGCCGACGACATCGTCACCATCTGCTGGACCTCCGGCACCGAGGCCCAGCCCAAGGGCGTGCCGCGCAGCCACAACGAATGGATCATCATGGGCGACGGCGTCATCGACGCCGCCGACCTGGAGCCCGGCGCCCGCCTGCTGAACCCCTTCCCGATGGTCAACATGGCCGGCATCTCGACCGCCTTCGTCGGCTGGCTGCTGCTGGGCGGCGTCCTGGTCCAGCACCAACCCTTCGACCTGCAGGTGCTGCTCAAGCAGATCAAGGACGAGAAGATCGACTACACCGTCGCCCCTCCCGCGGTCCTGAACCTGCTCCTCCAGAACGAGGCCCTTCTGGAGGGGATCGATTTCGGCCGGCTGAAGTCCATCGGCTCGGGCTCGGCGCCCCTGTCGGAATGGATGGTCCGCACCTTCCACGAGAAGCACGGCGTCCAGATCGTCAACTATTTCGGCTCCAACGAGGGCGCCTCGTTCCCCAGCGCGCTGAAGGACCTGCCCGAGGCCGCCGACCGGGCCGTGCTGTTCCCGCGCCTGGGCGAGGGCTTCACCTGGAACTGCAAGCTCCACGACCGCATCTTCACCCGCCTGGTCGACCCCGAGACCGGCGAGGAGATCGCCGAGACGGGCAGACCCGGCGAACTCCGGGTCAAGGGCGCCACCATCTTCTCCGGCTACTGGCGCGCGCCCGAGATCAACGAACGCGCCTTCGACGAGGACGGCTGGTTCCGCACCGGGGACCTGTTCGAGCTGGCCGGCGACCGGCTGCAGCATATGCGCTTCGTCGGCCGCCTGAAGGACATCGTCATTCGCGGCGGCATGAACATCTCGTCCGAGGAGATCGAGAACCACCTGGTCGCCCATCCCGCGATCGCCGAAGCCGCCGTCGTCGGCGCGCCCGATCCCAACCTGGGCGAACGCCTGGCCGCCTTCGTCGTCTTCCGTCCCGGACAGTCGGCCACGATGGCCGAGATCAACGCCTTCCTGACCGGCGAGCGCCAGGTCGCCGTCTACAAGCAGATCGAGCGGCTGGACGTCATCGACGCCCTGCCTCGCAATCCCGTCGGCAAGGTCCTCAAGCGGGACCTGCGGCAGACCTTCACCGAGACTCGGACCGCATGACCTCTCCCTTCGACACCCTGCGGCTGCCCGTCTTCGCGGCGCCCATGTTTCTGATCAGCGGGCCTGAGCTGGTCATCGCCGCCTGCCGGTCCGGCGTGGCGGGCGCCTTCCCCACCCCCAACTGCCGCACGGTCCAGGACCTGGACCAGTGGATGGGAACGATCACCGATGCGCTCAAGCCCGGCGACGCGCCATGGATCGCCAACATGATCACCCATTCGACCAACGCCCGGTTGCCTGAAGACCTGCGCCTGGTCGCCGAGTACAAGCCGCCGGTGGTCATCACCGCCCTCGGCTCGCCTCGCCCCGTCATGGAGACGGTCAAGGCCTACGGCGGCCTGGTCTTCGCCGACGTGGTCTCGATGAAGCTGGCCAGGAAGGCCGCCGAGGCCGGCGTCGACGGCCTGGCCTGCGTCAGCGCGGGCGCCGGCGGCCATACCGGCCACCTGTCGCCGTTCGCCTTCATCTCGGCGGTGCGCGACTTCTTCGACGGCTACGTCGCCGTCGGCGGCGGCATCGGCGACGGGGCGGGCGTGGCCGGCGCGGTCGCCGCCGGGGCCGACTTCGTCTACATGGGCACCCGCTTCCTGGCCTCGAGCGAAAGCCTGGCCCAGCCCGAGTACAAGCAGATGGTGGTCGAGGCCGGGCCCGACGACCTGGTCGTCTCGGCCGCCGTCACCGGCACCCCGGCCTCGTGGCTGCGCCCCAGCCTGATCAAGGCCGGCCAGGATCCCGACAACCTCGGCGCCGCGCCCGACCGCAACTACACCTCGGGCGGATCGACCAAGCGCTGGCGCGACATCTGGGCCGCCGGCCAGGGGCTCGAAGCGGTCCGCTCGGTCGAGCCGGTCGCGACCATCGTCGACCAGCTGGCGACCGAGTACGAGGCCGCCGTGACGCGTTTCCAGGATCGCGCGGGCCGGCGCCCGGCCCGGCGCGGCGGCGTGAACCCCGTCGTCGCGCCCGTCGACTTCGACCTGGATCCCGCCGCGACGGGCCTGGAGTTGCTGCGTCGCTGGGCGGACAAGGCCGACAGCGTCGGCGGCTACCCGCAACGCCTCCGCGCCCGCCCGGTGGAGTTCGAGCCTGGCCGGGTCCGCATCCTCTGCGACCTGGACCCCGGCCACGCCAACTTCATGGGCCTGGTCCACGGCGGCGTCTCCGCCTCCCTGATCGACGTCGCCGGCGGAAGCGCCGTCATGACCATCCTGGAGCCGGGCCAGACCCTGCTGACCACCGACCTGTCCATGCGCTTCCTGAACGCCGCCCCCGTCGACTGCGCCCGGCTGGAGACCGTCGGCCGCATCGTCTATCGCGACGCCCGCAAGGCCGTGGTCGAGGCGACCGTCTCCACGGGGGACGGCCTGGCGATCGCGCAGGGAACCGTCGGGGTGTCGATCCGCTCGCCGCGCTGAAACCGCCCGGAGTCGACCCTGTCACGCATGTCGAGCCTGTATCGCCCGATTGTCGCTCATGTATCGGGATTCTGATGTATCGCTTGTATCGCCCGCAAGACGGCCGATACGCCTCTCGGATCAGACCCCGATCACCAGGCTCACCGTCGTCGTCGTCGACCCGCCGATGTTCAGCGTCTGCACGTTGCGCGCGCCCCCGACCTGGTAGTCGCCGGCGGCCCCGGTCGTCTGCTTGAAGGCGTCCAGCGCCATCCGCACGCCGGTCGCCCCGACCGGGTGTCCGCAGCCGATCAGCCCGCCCGACGGATTGATCGGCAGCTTGCCGCCCATCTCGATGTCGCCGGCCTCGACCGCCTTCCAGCTCTCGCCCGGCGCGGTCAGGCCCAGGTGGTCGATGGCCATGTATTCGGTCATCGAGAAGCAGTCGTGGGTCTCCACCGCATGAATCTGCTCCAGCGAAACCCCGGCCCGGCCGGCGTCGTCGATGGCCCGCTTCACCTGCGGGAAGACGTAGGGTTGGCCCTGGCTGGCCGCGATC
>NZ_JBNFOJ010000215.1:0-4808 GCF_057364705.1 Brevundimonas sp. CURTG3B2_SDJG | reverse complement strand
CGTTCCAGAGGGCGTTCGCGGCCCAGCCGGGCGGGGCGGTGCTGGACGGTCGCGACATCGGCACGGTGATCGCGCCGGACGCCACGGCCAAGCTGTTCGTGACGGCGACGCCCGAGGTGCGGGCGACCCGGCGCTGGAAGCAGCTGACGGCGCGAGGGACCGACATCGCCTTCGAGGATATGCTGGCCGACATCGTGCGCCGGGACGAGCGGGACGCCGGCCGGGGCGCGGCCCCGATGGTGCAGGCCGAAGACGCCGTCTTGCTGGATACGACCGAGATGGGTATAGAGGCCGCCTTCGATGCGGCCCGCCGTATCGTCGAGGCGGCGCGCGCGAAACACGGTCTCTGACCGGTCTCGCAAATCCAACGCTCCCATCCTCGGCTTCCGCGGGCGTTCTGGCTGACTTTCCGCCTCGCGTCCCGACGACCTGACTCTCTGAACCAACCACTTCGCGCGGGACCATTCGGTCGCGCGCCATAGCCCTTTTCTCCAACCCCAGAGTTACATGACCGACACCCTCTCCCCCACCCGCGACGATTTCGCCGCCCTCCTGGACCAGCAACTGCAAGGCCGCGACCTCGGCGAAGGCCAGGTCGTTCACGGCCGCGTCGTCGGCATGGAAAAGGACATCCTGATCATCGACGTCGGTCTGAAGACCGAAGGCCGCATCCCGGCCCGCGAATTCGGCATCGGCGAAGGCGCCGTGATCCCGAAGGTCGGCGACAACGTCGAAGTCTATCTGGAGCGCGTCGAGAACGCCTTGGGTGAAGCGGTCATCAGCCGCGACAAGGCCCGCCGCGAGGAAGCCTGGACCCGCCTGGAAGTCGTGTTCGCCGACGGCCAGCCGGTCAACGGCACCATCGTGGGCCGCGTGAAGGGCGGCTTCACCGTCGACCTGGGCGGCGCCTCGGCCTTCCTGCCCGGCTCGCAGGTCGACATCCGTCCGGTGCGCGACGTCGCCCCGCTGATGGGCAAGGAACAGCCCTTCGCGATTCTGAAGATGGACCGTCCGCGCGGCAACATCGTCGTGTCGCGTCGCGCCATCCTGGAAGAAGCCCGCGCCGAACAGCGCACCGAGCTGGTCGGCCAGTTGCAAGAGGGTGAAGTCCGCGAAGGCGTGGTCAAGAACATCACCGACTACGGCGCGTTCGTGGACCTGGGCGGCATCGACGGCCTGCTGCACGTCACCGACATGTCGTGGAAGCGCGTCTCGCACCCGAGCCAAGTCCTGGCGGTCGGCGACACCGTCAAGGTGCAGATCGTCAAGATCAACCCGGACACCCAGCGCATCTCGCTGGGCATGAAGCAACTCCAGGCCGACCCGTGGGACGGCGTGGAAGCCAAATATCCGGTCGGCGCCAAGATGTCGGGCCGCATCACCAACATCACCGACTACGGCGCCTTCGTGGAGCTGGAAGCCGGCGTCGAGGGCCTGGTGCACGTCTCGGAAATGTCGTGGACCAAGAAGAACGTCCACCCCGGCAAGATCGTCTCGACCTCGCAGGAAGTCGACGTGGTCGTGCTGGACGTCGACGCTTCCAAGCGCCGCATCTCGCTGGGCCTGAAGCAGGCCCAGGACAATCCGTGGGACGCCTTCGTGGCCGCTCACCCGATCGGTTCGACGGTCGAGGGCGAGGTCAAGAACGCCACCGAGTTCGGCCTGTTCATCGGCCTGGACAACGACATCGACGGCATGGTGCACCTGTCGGACCTGGACTGGAACGTCTCGGGCGAGGAAGCCATCCAGCGCTACCGCAAGGGCGAAACCGTCAAGGCCAAGGTGCTGGACGTCGACGTCGAGAAGGAACGCGTCTCGCTGGGCATCAAGCAGCTGGGCGGCGATCCGATCGAGGGCGACACCTTCAAGAAGGGCCAGCAGGTCACCGTCACCGTGACGGCGATCGAGACCGGCGGCATCGAGGTCAAGTTCGGTGAGGACGACGCTCCGGCGACCGCCTTCATCCGCAAGTCGGACCTGTCGCGCGACCGCAACGAGCAGCGCACCGAGCGCTTCTCGGTCGGCGACCGCGTCGACGCCATGGTCACCGGCGTCGACAAGGCTTCGCGCCGCGTGTCGGTGTCGATCAAGGCCCTGGAGATGAAGGACGAGCAGGAAGCCATCGAGCAGTTCGGGTCGTCGGACTCGGGCGCTTCGCTGGGCGACATCCTGGGCGCCGCCCTGCGCGAAAAGGCCGGCTCCAAGGAGTAAGCCTTTCGCCGCGGGCGAACGAATGGGGCGGCCGGAGGGATCCGGCCGCCCTTTTTCGTGTTCGAAACTGAAAAGGCGTTGCGGAACTTCTGTACGGTTTCCGACCTTTAACCTACAATTCGCGGGCGGATCGGGCGGTTGGGCCTTTTTCGCCGGAGGCGCGAGAGCTAGGGTGGGCTTGCATCCTCGAACGGGATGCATCCGTATGAGCGCCGGGCTGGCTGAACAGGGCGGGGGCTGCATGATCAAATCCGAGCTGATCGAGAAGCTCGCCGGAGAGAACACGCATCTGACCCATGCCGAGGTCGAGCGCGTGGTCAACGTCGTGCTGGGCCGCATGGTCGAGGCGCTGGGCGACGGCGGGCGGGTCGAACTGCGGGGCTTCGGCGCCTTCTCCGTCCGGGGACGGCCGGCCCGGGCGGGACGCAATCCGCGCACCGGCGAGGCCGTGGACGTCCCGGCCAAGGCGGTGCCGTTCTTCAAGAGCGGCAAGGAGCTGCGCGAGCGGCTGAACGCAGACTGAGCGGAGGCCCTGGATGGGACTGGCGACCGAGTTCAAGGAATTCATCGCGCGCGGCAACGTCGTCGACCTGGCCGTCGGCGTGATCATCGGCGCTTCGTTCGGCAAGATCGTCACCAGCCTGGTCGAACAGGTGGTGATGCCGCCCATCGGGCTGCTGCTGGGCCGGGTGGACTTCTCGAACCTGGAGTGGGTCCTGGTCCCCGAAGACCCGGCGACCACGGCCGTCGAGAAGGTCGCTATCCAGTACGGCGCCTTCATCAACACCATCATCCAGTTCCTGATCGTCGCCTTCGTGATCTTCCTGATGGTCAAGCTGGTGAACAAGATGCGGCGCGAGCAGGCGGCGGAACCCGCGGCGGCGCCGACGCCGACCGAGGCCCTGCTGGCCGAGATCCGCGACGAGCTGAAGGCGCGGCGGTAGGCCCGTCCCGACGGCCGCCGCCGGCGGCGACTGGTGATTAGTGGCTAGTGGCTAGTGGCTGATGCGGGAGCGAGGGTGTCCCGCCGGCCGCCATCGGCGAGCCAGCACCCACTGATCACTCGCCACTTCACAGGCTCCGGCGGCGAGCCGCCTCAAGCCTTCGACCGCGTCGACGTCGCTGGGATCGGGCGGCGGATGCGGGCCAGTTCGGGGATCGGAACGGGCCTGAGGCAGAAGGCGTAGTCGCCGTCCCAGGGCGTAGGGGCCCAGAGGCCGGGCGAGGGGGCGTCGGGCGCGAACATCACATGGCAGTGTCCCCAGCCGCCTTCCCGGCGGGCGGTGTCGGCGAAACGGCCGAGGCGGGCGAGCATCTGCGGCGCCACCGTCTGCAGGCGCAGCTTGGCGGCGCCCATCTGGCGCGCGGCGCCCTTCAGCGCTGTCATCAGCGTGGGGACGGCGTCGTCCTGGCCGGCCAGGGCCTGCAGGTCGACGATCTCGAGCACCGGGGGTTCCAGGATGTTGCCCTTGGCCATCATGGCCAAGGCGTAACCGGCCAGGGCGCCGTCACGCTCCAGGCCGAGGATCAGGGGCCGCTGCGTCAGGTCGGGGTCCTGAAGACGCCAGCGCAGGACGGCCGGGCTGCGGTCGGACAGCAGACCGCCCTCGGCCTTCAGCGCCGTCCAGAAGTCGGCGTAGGGGGATTTATCGCCAAAGTCGGTCAGGGGGACGACGCCGGCTGGAAGCGAGAGACGCGGGGTGCGCCACAGCCGGTCGTTCATCAGCTGTTCGCCCAGGTTCGAGACCGGGCCGGGAGCGAGATCGTAGAGCGCCTTCAGGGCGCGCCCGAAGATCAGGGACACGGGGGCGACAGGCCAGTTCAGCTTCAGGGCGTGGGTGGCCTCTGGCCAGGGGTCCATGCCGTGGCGGGCGTAGAGGGGATGCGACAGGGTGTTGGCGTTGAAGGTCCACAGGGCGAACAGGCCCTGCTGGGCGGTGAAGGCGCGCAGCATCTCGCGACCCGTCCCGCGGACGGACGGCAAGACGATGATCGAGAAGCCGGTCGCGCCGTACAGGATCCGATCGCCCAGGTGGAAGCGCTGAATGAAGTTGCCGACGTGGGCGGCCAGCTCGCCGTCGGGGCCGTCGGCGACCCAGCCGGCGGGAGCGTCCGTCTCGAGCCGGGCCGGATTGGCGTGCAGCCATCGCCACCCGGCCAGGGAGCGCGGCGGCCAGCCCACGCTGCGGTGAAGGGCCTGCACGCCAGGGTAGTCGGTTTCGGCGATCGCTCTGAGGGTCATGGCGGGGATGTCCCGTTTCGAGAGCGAAGCACGCTCACGGTCTCGCCGTTGCAGGGAACGGGCCAGGATCACAATCCCAGGTAGCGGTGAAGCTTGCGAGGCGTGCGTGGGAGCCTGCGGAATTTGACTCCATCCGTCGTGGAACAAATAATGAACATTCAGCCTTCCGATGACCCATGCACTCGTTCTCCGTCCCCGCTCCGAACGCTTTCCCAGAGGCGGCCGCGCCCCTGGAGGAGGTCTGCGCGGCCGCGCCCCGGGACATGGCGGCCACGTTCCTGTTCGCCTTGTCGCGACGGGCCCCGAGGGACGCGCGTCCAGCGCTGGCGACGGCGCCGAGGGCCTGGTTCGCGGA
>NZ_JBNFOJ010000214.1:0-4814 GCF_057364705.1 Brevundimonas sp. CURTG3B2_SDJG | reverse complement strand
GTCGGGGGGACAGGTCGGCGTCGCCCCGCCGGGGGCGTGCAGCCGAGCCAGCGCCGCGCGCCAGCTGGGAAAACGCCGTCGCTCGAGCCAGGCGGGGTCCTGCCATTCCGGCAGTTCGGGCGCGTGCTCCAGGGCGCCCTGGACGAATTTGCGGATCTGGCGTGAGGTCAGGCCCTGGGTCGCCGGATACACAGGCTCGACGGCGGCGATCTCGCCCGCCTGCTCCAGCGTCAGGATTTCCGGATGGACGATCTGGACCTCGTTGTTGAAGCGCTCGACCTTGCCGATCGCCAACCGGGTCTGGCCCTTGGGCAGAAGGCGTTCGATGTGCTGGGCCGAGCCGCCGAACCAGATCAGGTGGACGAAGCCGGTGTCGTCCGAGGCGCGCACCTTGATCGGCGCGCCCGGCTTGCCAGGCAGGAACAGCCGATCGACCGTCACCTGAAAGATGCCGACTTGCCCCTCGACCGCCTGGGCCGCCGTCATGGCCTGGCGCACGATCAAACCGGATGGCGACAGGAACAGCAGGTCGCGCACCAGCGGGCCGGCCAGCTTCTGCACGAGCGGCAGCACCTTGGGCCCCACGCCCTTCAGGCTGGAGACCTCGGCGAACAGGGGAAAGAGAATCTGCGGCCGCATCGCGCGCAGCATAGCTGGCGAAGACGGCTCTGGAACGCTATCTGAGCGCTCACATTCCATGAGCGTGTCCCTGTTCGCCGCGCGTCGGCGGCGTCGTGCTCATCCTCATCTTCTCGCCGGGCAAGGATCCTTGTGGCCGATACGAACGCGCGTCCGAATGAAACTCGAGAAGCCCGGCTGGGCCGGATCGCCTTCCGGGCCTGGCGGCGCGGATTCCGCGAAGCCGACCTGGTGCTGGGGCCGTTCGCCGAACAGGTCGGGCCGTCGCTGACCGACGCCGAGCTGGATGCATTAGAAATTCTGCTCATGCGCGACGACGACCACGAACTCTATGCCTGGATCATCGGCACGGCCCAGACGCCGGCCGAGTTCGAGACGCCGGTGATGGCGCGCATCCGGACCTTCATAACCGAGCATGTGGCGATCGCCGTGGCGCGGGGGGCGGGGTGATGGACGCCTCTCTCCCGAAGCGGAACGACCAGGAACTGGGCGGCGCGCCCGAAGGCCTGGACGCCCTAACGGTCGCGGAACGCCTGAAGGCCGAGGGCGGTGTCGGCCTGTTCGTGGCGCGCGATTTCGCTCGCATGGGCGAGTTTGTTCAAGCCTTCCGTTTTTTCGCGGACGATATTGAGATTGTAGAATTCCCTGCCTGGGACTGTCTGCCGTACGACCGGTTGAGCCCGACGTCGGCGGTGTCGGCGGAACGGATGGCGGCGCTGACCCGGCTGGCCAGCCGAGCGCCCGACGACCGCAAGCCGCTGCTGGCGGCGACCACTATCGGAGCGGCGATCCAGCGGACTCCGCCCAGAGAAGTCACGACCGGGGCGGGCTTCGAGGCCAGGACCGGGCTCGATCTCGATACCGCGGCGCTGGAGCGCTACTTCGCGGCCAACGGCTACATGCGGGCCTCGACGGTGTCGGAGCGCGGCGAGTTCGCCGTGCGCGGCGGCGTGATCGACGTCTTCCCGCCAGGCTTCGAGGAGCCGATCCGGCTGGACATGTTCGGCTCGGAGCTGGAATCGATCCGCACCTTCGATCCGGCGACCCAGCGCTCGACCGGTCAGATGCGAGCGGTCGCGCTGGCGCCGGTGTCCGAGGCGTTGCTGGACCCGGCGAGCATCTCGCGCTTCCGCACGGGCTACCTGAACCTGTTCGGCGCGCCGGGCGATGACCCTCTGTACGCGGCGGTGAGCGAAGGCGCGCGGCGGCAGGGCATGGAGCACTGGCTGCCATTGCTCTACGAGAGGCTGGAAACCCTCTTCGACTATCTGCCGGACGAGGCCCGGGGTGTTCCTGGACAATCGAGTACGAGGGCGGCGCGCGGCGAGCGCTGGGAACCTGACGTCGGACGCCTAGTCAAGGCCCGGCGCGACGCGGCCCAGGGCAAGGGGCGCGCGGCCGAACCGGGCGCTGCCGCCCGACCGGCTGTACCTGACCGAGGCGACTGGAACACTGCGCTCGCGGGCGCGCCGTGCGTCGCCTGACGCCCTTCCAAGGCGCGGGCGAAGACGCCGGCGGGCGGCTGGGCCGCAGCTTCGCGGCGGAACGCGCCCAAGACAGCGTCAACCTGTTCGAGGCCGTGGCGCGGCACGCCGAGACGCTGAAGGCGGGCGGCAAGCGCGTGCTGTTCGCCTCTTGGAGCGAGGGCTCGTCTGAACGCCTGGCCTCGATGCTCTCCGACCACGGGCTGGAGCATGTGGTGGCGGTGCGGAACTGGGCGGACGTCCAGGCCGCGCCCGATGGAATCTACCTGCGCGGCGTGCTGCCGGTGGAGCACGGGTTCGAGACCGACCGCCTGGCGGTGATCTCGGAAACGGACATCTTGGGCGATCGGCTGGCCCGGCCGCGCAAGAAACGGAGGGCGTCCAACTTCCTGGCCGAGGCTCGGCGCTGACGACCGGCGACCTGGTGGTCCACCTGGACCACGGCATCGGCCGCTATGAAGGACTGAAGACCCTGGAGATCCAGGACGCGCCGCACGACTGCCTGGAGCTGATGTACGCCGGCGAGAGCAAGCTCTACCTGCCGGTCGAGAACATCGACCTGCTGACCCGCTACGGCACGGACGCCGACGGCGTGCAGTTGGACCGGCTGGGCGGCGCCGGCTGGCAGGCGCGCAAGGCGAAAGCGAAGGCCCGTCTGCGCGACATGGCCGAGGGGCTGATCGCCCTGGCGGCGAAGCGGTCCCTGCGCACCTCGGAGGCGATCACCCCGCCGCAGGGCATGTTCGACGAGTTCTGCGCCCGCTTCCCCTACGAGGAGACCGACGACCAGCTGAACGCCATCGGCGACGTGCTGGAGGATCTGGGCAAGGGCGCGCCGATGGATCGCCTGATCTGCGGCGACGTCGGCTTCGGCAAGACCGAGGTGGCGCTGCGCGCCGCCTTCGTGGTGGCCATGAGCGGCCAGCAGGTGGCGGTCGTCTGCCCCACGACGCTACTGGCGCGCCAGCATTTCAAGACCTTCTCCGAACGGTTCGCCGGCTGGCCGATCAAGGTGCGCCACCTGTCGCGGATGGTCACGGCGAAGGACGCCGCCGAGACGCGCGCGGGTCTGAAGGACGGCTCGTTCGAGATCGTGGTCGGCACCCATGCGGTGCTCAGCGAACAGGTCGGCTTCAAGGACCTGGGCCTGGTGATCGTCGACGAGGAGCAGCACTTCGGCGTCAAGCACAAGGAGAAGCTGAAGTCCCTGCGCGCCGACGTGCACCTGCTGACCCTGACCGCGACGCCGATCCCGCGCACCCTGCAGATGGCCCTGTCGGGCATCCGCGAGATGTCGATCATCGCCACCCCGCCGGTCGATCGCTTGGCCGTGCGGACCTATGTGACGCCGTGGGACGCGGTGCTGATCCGCGAGGCGCTGCTGCGCGAGAAGTATCGCGGCGGTCAGGCCTACTATGTGGTGCCGCGCCTGAGCGACCTGCCGGACATCGAGCAATTCCTGCGCGAGCAGGTTCCCGAGATCAAGTTCGTGGTCGGCCACGGCCAGATGTCGCCGACCCAGTTGGAAGACGTCATGAGCGCCTTCTACGACGGCAGCTACGACCTGCTGCTGTCGACGACCATCGTTGAGTCCGGACTTGATGTTCCGACGGCCAACACCTTGATCGTGCACAAGGCCGACATGTTCGGCCTGGCCCAGTTGCACCAGATCCGGGGCCGTATCGGCCGGGCCAAGGCGCGGGCCTTCGCCTATCTGACCACCGATCCGGTCCGGCCGCTGAGTCTGTCGGCCGAGCGGCGGCTGCAGGTGCTGCAGTCCCTGGACAACCTGGGCGCCGGCTTCCAGCTGGCCAGCCACGACCTGGACCAGCGTGGCGGCGGCAATCTGCTGGGCGACGAGCAGTCGGGCCATATCCGCGAGGTCGGTGTGGAGCTCTACCAGCAGATGCTGGAGGACGCGGTCGCCGAGCTGCGTCAAGCGGGCGAGGGCGCAACCGTCGACCGCGGCTGGTCGCCGGCGATCAATGTCGGCGCTGCCGTTTTGATTCCAGAGGATTACGTCCCGGACCTCAATGTGCGTCTTAGCCTTTATCGCCGCCTGTCGGACGCCGAGAACAGCGAGAGCCGCGAAGCCCTGGCCGCCGAGCTCATCGACCGGTTCGGCCCGCTGCCGGACGAGGCCAAGCAACTGCTGCGCATCGTCGGGATCAAGGCCAACTGCAAGACGGCCCATATCGAGCGGATCGACATCGGGCCCAAGGGCGCGGTGCTGACCCTGCGCGACAACACCTTCCCCAACCCGATGGGGCTGGTCGGCCTGATCCAGAAGAACCATGTTTTCTGGAAGATCCGGCCGGACCAGAAGATCGTGGTCAAGGGCGATTGGGACACACCTGAGGACCGGCTGAAGGTGGCCGAGCGCATCACCGCCGACCTGGCCCGCGTGGCGGGGGCGGCGTGAGCCTGACCGTCCGCCAAGCGACGGAAGCCGACTGGCCGGCGATCTGGGCGATCATCGAGCCGGTGGTCCGGGCCGGCGAGACCTACACCTACCCGCGCGACCTGGACGAGGCCGGCGCACGACGGCTGTGGCTGCAACCGGCGCCGGCGCGACCTTGGTCGCGACGGATGAGACCGGCCGGGTGCTGGGCACGGCCAAGGTCGGTCCGAACCAGCTGGGACCGGGCGCCCATGTGCGAGCGCCAGCTTCATGGTCGCGGCCGAGGCGCG
>NZ_JBNFOJ010000213.1:0-4862 GCF_057364705.1 Brevundimonas sp. CURTG3B2_SDJG | reverse complement strand
CCTGCGCCTGCCCCCCGGCCATTCGACCCTGACCCTTGGGGAGCGCGCCACCGGCGAGCCCCTGGGCGGCTGGAAGGGCGATCTGCTGGGTCCCCGCCTGATCGGCCGCCCGCTGCACGTCACCGCCGACCGGCGCGACGGCGAGGGCGCCGTCTGGCTGGAGATCGAGCACGACGGCTGGGTCCACGACTTCGGCCTGCTGCACCAGCGCCGCCTCTACCTGGACCAGCGGCTGGACGAGCTGCGGGCCGAAGAACGGCTCCATCCCGCACCCGGCCAGAAGGACGTGATCCGCGCCATCGCCGCCCCCTACGCCGCGCGCTTCCAGCTGGAGCCCGGCGTGCAGGCTTCCCTGGCGCGCGACCGCCGCTCCATCCTGCTGCGCGGCCACTCCGGGCGCGGCTGGTGGTTCCGCACCGACGGGCCCGACGTGGCGATCGAGCCGTCCGTCCACATCGACGACGGCCTGACCCGCCGCTCGCTCCAGATCGTCGTGCGCGGCTCGGCGCGGACCGATTCCGAGACCAAGATCCGCTGGAAGCTCAGCCCCGCCGGCGCGGGCGGCGATCCTTCCTAGTGCGCCTACCGCGCTTCGCGCTACTTGAGGCGAGATTTGGATGCGCCCGCCGCGCTTCCCGCCACTTGAGGCGCGCCGCGCGCGGGACCATCTGACGGCCTTCCGCGTTACGATTGATCCGACAAGGACCGACATGACCTTCGCCGACCCGACCGCCCTGCCCCCGGCGCCAATGGCGACCTCATCAAGGAAGGCTCCGACGCCGGCTTCATGAAGGACGTCGTCGAGGCCTCCAAGACCCAGCCGGTGCTGGTCGACTTCTGGGCGACCTGGTGCGGCCCCTGCCGCCAGCTGACCCCGGCGCTGGAGAAGGCGGTCCGCGCGGCCGGCGGCGCGGTCAAGCTGGTCAAGATCGACGTCGACAAGAATCCCGCCTACGCGGGCCAGTTGCGGGTGCAGTCGATCCCGACCGTCTACGCCTTCGTCAACGGCCAGCCCGTCGACGGTTTCCAGGGCGCCGTCCCGGAAAGCCAGCTCAAGGCCTTCATCGACAAGCTGACCGGCGGGACCAGCGCCAATTCCGATATCGAACAGCTGCTGTCGCTGGGCGAGGAATCCCTGGCGCTGAGCGACCTGGGCGCGCCGCCCGCAGGCCTTCGCCCAGGTCCTGACCCTGGAGCCGGGCCACGAGAAGGCGATCGCCGGCATGGCCCGCGTCTATCTCGCCGACGGCGACGCGGACCAGGCGCGCCAGACCATCGCCATGGCGCCACAGGACTCCAAGGATCCGGCGGTCCAGTCGGTGCGCGCCCAGCTGGCCCTGGCCTCGGCCCCGTCGGACGCGGGCGCCGAGCTGGAGGCGAAGGTCGCCGGAAACCCGAACGATCACCAGGCCCGCTTCGACCTGGCCGGCGCCCTGGCCGCGTCCGGCGACCTGAAGGGGGCGGTGGACCATCTGCTGAAGATCGTCGCCGCCGACCGCGAATGGAACGACCAGGCCGCGCGCAAGCAGCTGCTGACCGTGTTCGACGCCGCCGGAGCCACGTCCGAGGTGGCCAAGGACGGCCGGCGCCGCCTGTCGTCGCTCTTGTTCGCCTAAGTCGGGAGGTTTCGGTGGCTCAAGGTTACATCAGGGCCGCCGACCTGCCGCAGGTGATCCCGGTCTTTCCGCTGTCGGGTGTGCTGCTGCTGCCGCGCGGGCAGCTGCCGCTGAACATCTTCGAGCCGCGCTATCTGAACATGGTCGATGACGCCATGGCGGGCGACCGGATCATCGGCATGATCCAGCCCGCCGGCGGATCGCAGAGCCAGCCCCGCTTGTCGCCCGTGGGCTGCGCGGGCCGCATCACCAGCTTCAACGAGACCTCGGACGGCCGCTATCTGATCACCCTGACCGGCTGCTCCCGCTTCCGGCTGACGGCCGAACTGCCGGTCCAGACCCCCTATCGCCAGGTTCGCGCCGCCTTCGCCCCCTTCGAGGGCGACCTGACGGCTCCGCCCACTGACGAGGGCGCCCTGGACCGGCACAACCTGCTGGAGGCGCTGAAGGCCTATCTGGAGACCCGCGGCCTGGACATCGACTGGGAGACGGCGGAAACCGCGCCGCCCGAGGCCCTGGTCAACAGCCTGGCCATGGCCCTGCCGTTCGAGCCGCCCGAGAAACAGGCCCTGCTGGAGGCCGAGAATCTGGACGAACGGGGCCGGGTCCTGACCGCCCTGATGCGCATCGACGCCGCCGGCGACGGCGAGGACGGGCCTTCGATGCAGTGAAGATAGGTTCTAGGGTCTAGGGATTAGGTTCTAGGGAGCCTTGAACCCCGATCCTCGCCCTCCCTAGAACCTAGAACCTAGAACCTATACCCTTCGCCGCATGTCCGACGCCTTCCACACCCCGATCTCCGTCGACCCTCGCCTGCTCGAGGTGCTGGTCTGCCCGGTCACCCGCGGCCGGCTGACCTATGACCGCGACCGCCAGGAACTGGTGTCCAAGGGCGCCAAGCTGGCCTTCCCCATCCGGGACGGCGTGCCGATCATGCTGCCCGAAGAGGCGCGCAAGCTGGACTAGGTGGCTAGTGGCTAGTGGCTAGTGGCTAGTGGCTAGTGGCTAGTGTTCACTCATTTAAAGCAAAGCAGGATCAGCAGCTTATATTTTCCGCTCATCCCCGCGAAGGCGGGGACCCAGTTCTTTTGTCGGCGCAAGGTTAGCGGGATTGTCGTTTGCGGCTCCCTGGCGCGGCCGGATCGCCCAAAACACTGGGTCCCCGCCTTCGCGGGGATGAGCGGTATCGAGTACGGGCCCTGAGTAAAGCAACGCCACCGTCCGACACGACGATTGTGAATGTCCGTCTGGCTCGACAGCCGCTTTCGGCTATTGTATATCGAGTTATATAACTGGATATCATTCTGAGCGCCGGTGATGGTCGAAGACATCGTGAAGGAACAACCGCACCTGTTCCTGGGATCGCGGCTGAAGCGGCTGGGCGAGCGGATGCAGGCCGAGGTGCTGAAGGTAGTGGAGCATGCGGGTCTTCCGATCCAGCCGGCCCAGTATCCGCTGCTGGGCGCCCTGGATCGGCATGGACCCTTGTCGGTCGGCGACCTGGTTCAGGCCACCGGCGTCAGTCAGCCCGGAGTCACCCGCAACCTCGCCCGGCTGGCGGAGATGGGGTTGGTGGCGACCGACGCGACGGGGCGCGACCGCCGCCGCCGCGTGGTCTCGCTGACCGAAACGGGTCGCGAGATGATGGCCCGCTCCCGCCGCGAGGTCTGGCCGCGGGTCGAGCGGGCCGCGCGCGACCTGTGCGACGAGGTGGACGCCGCCCTGACCGGGACCCTGGACGCGATGGAGGCGGCCCTGGACCGCAAGTCGCTGGACAGGCGCGCGCTGGAGGCCCCGGTGCTGGGCGGGCTGCAGATCCTGGAATACTCCGACGGCTTGGCGCGGGCGTTCCACGACATCAACGCCGAGTGGATCCAGACCATGTTCGCGCTGGAGCCGACCGACCGCGAGGTGCTGGAGAATCCGCGGGAGCGGATCATCGACCCCGGCGGCGACATCCTGTTCGTCCGCGCCGGCGACCTGGGCGTGATCGGGGCCTGCGCCCTGCAGAAAACCGGACCGGACCAGTACGAACTGACCAAGATGGGGGTGCGCGGGGTCGCGCGGGGTCGCAAGGCGGGCGAATTCCTGTTGGACGCCATGATCCGCCGCGCCGGCCGGCTGGGCGCCAAGAGGCTGTATCTGCTGACCAACCGCAAATGCGCGGCGGCCATCCACCTGTACGAAAAGGCCGGCTTCGAGCACGACGCGGGGATCATGGCCGAGTTCGGCGCCCGCTATGCGCGCTGTGATGTCGCGATGCTGTATCGGGGGCCGCTACTGGCTTCGCCGGAGGCGCAGGCCTAGGATCGGGCCATGACGGTTCTCGACATCCTGATCGTGCTGGCCATCCTGGCGGTGGCCGTGACCTTGGCGTTCGGCCTGCGCGCCCTCTACCAGGACGGGCCCGAGGCCCGGTCGCGGTCCAACAAGCTGATGCGCCTGCGCGTCGCCCTGCAGGCGGTGGCGATCGTGCTGCTGGTCATCGGCATGTGGTGGAAGTCCACGCACGGGGCCTGATCCGTGGTCGTTCTGAACCGCATCTACACCAAGACCGGCGACGACGGCCGGACGCGGCTGGCCTCGGGCGCTCCGGCGTCCAAGAGCGACCTGCGGGTGGAGGCCTACGGCGCGGTCGACGAACTGAACGCCGTGATCGGCGTCGCCCGCCTGCATTCGGGCCAGAACGACCGCATCGACGCCATGCTGGGCCGCATCCAGAACGAGCTGTTCGACCTGGGCGCGGACCTCGCCACCCCCCTGGAGCCGCCGCCCAAGTGGGAGGCGCTGCGCATCCTGGACAGCCAGGTGGAGCGGCTGGAGCAGGAAATCGACTGGATGAACGAGAGCCTGAAGGCGCTGGACAGCTTCATCCTGCCCGGCGGGGCGCCGCTGTCGGCCCACCTGCATCTGGCGCGCACGGTCTGCCGCCGGGCGGAACGCGAGGCGGTGCGGCTGGTCGAGAGCGGCGAGGCGGTGACGCCAGCGGCCATGCGCTATCTGAACCGGCTGTCCGACCACCTGTTCGTCGCCGCCCGCCGGGCCAACGCCAACGGCGCGGGCGACGTCAAATGGAAGCCGGGCGCGACGCGCTAGGGTTCAGACTCATTTAAAGCAAAGCAGGATCAGCAGCTTGGATTTCCGCTCATCCCCGCGAAGGCGGGGACCCAGTTCTTTTGTCGGCGCAAGGTCGGCGGGATTGTCGTTGCGGGCCCCCTGGCGCGGCCGGATCGCCCAAAACACTGG
>NZ_JBNFOJ010000212.1:0-4916 GCF_057364705.1 Brevundimonas sp. CURTG3B2_SDJG | reverse complement strand
GCGATTCGGGTGGTCGGCTCGGGCCGGCCAGCCCGAGACCTTCGAGGACGCGGTCGAGGAGACCGGCTTCGCCGCCGCCGACGCGGTGGAGGCGGCCCTTGCGCCGTGGGGTCGAAAGCACGGTCGTCTCGGTCCTGGACGGCCGGGTCGCCCTGCTGCGGCCCGGATCGGTCACCCGCGACGAGATCGAGGCGGTGGTCGGGCCGCTGGCCCGGTTCGAGGAAGGGGGCGGGGAGGGCCATCGCTCCCCGGGTCGACTGACCCTGCACTACGCCCCCGACGCGCCGGTGCGGATCGAGGCCGAGGCGGCGAGGGACGGCGAAATCCTGCTGGGCTTCGGCCCCGGCGTCGGCGATCCCCGCTGGAGCCTGAGCCCCGCCGGCGACCTGCGCGAGGCGGCCGCCAACCTGTTCCGGCGCCTGCGCGAGGCGGATCGCGAGAAGCCGGCAGGCATCGCGGTGTCGCCCATACCCGCCACGGGCCTGGGCGAGGCGATCAACGACCGTTTGAGGCGGGCGGCGGGCTTCGTCGGCTGAGGTCGCGTAACGAAGGTTTACCGGCATTACCGATCCTTCATGCGCTGGTCGGGCGCGGCCACGGCATAGTCGGCGCGGCTTAGTCCGGAGGGTGCGCCATGCAGCATCGACGTGACCTGTTCCGCGCCGCCGCGGGCCTCGGCTCGGCTACGGTCCTGGGCGCCGCCGCCCCGGCCTCGGCCGGCGCGAGGACAACGCCCGACGAGCCCCTTCGCGAGGGTTTGCGGCGAGCCATCGGCGACATTCCCGAACGGCCCGGAGCGGACTTCGCCGTCCTTGAGAGCGTCGCCGTGCCGGGCGGCCGGCGGGACAAGATCGAGTTCCTGGCCGAGCGGGGCGATCCGCTGCTGCGGACGCCGGATGACCGGATCAAGGCCTATCTGTTCGTGCCCGACCACCCGGCGGGCGCCAAGCTGCCGGCGATCATCGCGGTCCACCAGGACGGCCCGACGACTCATATCGGCAAGTCCGAACCGGCGGGCCTCGCGGGCGACGCGACCCTCTATTACGGCCTGGAGCTGTTCCAGCGCGGCTATGTGGTGATCTGCCCGGATCGCTTCCCGCACGCGGAGCGCAGACGAATCACCCCCAACGACATGACCTCGGTGGATCCTGCCCGGGACTGGAACCTGGCCGATCACTGGACGGGTCAGCTGCTCCTGAGGGGGCGGACGGGCCTCGGCAAGGAGGCCTACGACCTGATGCTCGCGACCGACGTGCTGGTCTCCCTGCCGTTCGTGGACCGCGAGCGGATCGGCTGGATCGGCCATTCGGCGGGCGGGCTGGCGGGCGTCTACTTCATGTTCCTGGATCCGCGCGTGCGGGCCGGGGTCTCGTCCTGCGGCGTGTTCGGCTTCGCGGAGTTCTTCCGCGAGGACGGACCCAAGCGCCGGTCGGCCGAGTCGGCCCTGCCGGGGCTGCTGAACGTCGGGGACTCCGGCGACGTTCTGGCCCTGACCAGCCCGCGCCCGGTGCTGCTGACCCGCGGGACGTGGGAGTGGGGCCGGGGCGACGAATGGGGCCCCTTCAGCGAGCGCCATGTCGCCGACACCCGCGAGATGGAGGCCAAGGCGCGCCGGACCTACGGCGACGGCCCGGACAGCCGGTTCCAGGTCATCTATTTTGACGAGGAGGGCGGCAACCACGCCCTGCCGCCGGGGGTGAAGAGCCAAGTCTACGCCTGGCTGGATCGGCAGCTGGACCACCGGCCGACCTGAGGCCGTCAGAGAAACCGCGCCTTCACGTCCACGCTAGAGCGGGTTCCAACCTCGGCGAAACACCCCTCCAGCCACGCCTCGGCCGCCTCTCGCCCACGCGCCTTCAGGCGGTTCAGGAAACCCCATTCGGTGTCGAACTTGGATCCCAGCGACAGGTCTCCCAGCCAGTCGCCGGGCTCGATGGCGTGCAGCCTGAGCGCCCGGTAGCGGTCCGCGCCGGTCGGCTTCAGCCGGCCCTCGGCGATCAGGTCCTGGACGAAGGCGACGGCCCTCAGCTCGGCGGTCAGCGGGGCGTTGAAGACGATCTCGTTCAGCCGGTCCATGATCTCGCCGGCGGCGCGGGGCGTCTCGTCGCGGGTGAAGGGGTTCAGCGGCAGCAGCAGGATGTCGTCGGGCGTGTTCTCGTAGAACAGCGGCCACAGCGGCGGATTGGCCAGGTAGCCGCCGTCCCAGTAGGGCTCTCCGTCGATCTCCACCGCCTGGAACAGATAGGGCAGGCAGGCCGAGGCCAGGAGCACGTCGGCGGTCACCTCGGAGCCCGCGAACACCCTGGACCGGCCCTGGCGCACGGCGGTCGTCGCGACGTGCAGGGCGATCGACGAGCCGCGGACGGTCTCGAAGTCGACCGCCGTCTCCAAGACTCGCTTCAGCGGGTTCAGGTTGTAGGGATTGAACTGATAGGGGCTCATCGACAGAGCCAGGGTCTCGCCGGTCCGCCACAGGCTGGTGTCCTTCAGCCAGTCCGGGGTCAGGGCGCTGCTCCAGATCGAGGAGTCGCCGAAGACGTTGCGGCCGCCCGACTGGTTCACCTCGCGCCAAAGCAGGTCCAGCTGCGCCCGCGCGCCCTCGGCGCCGCCCTTCTCCAGCCCCGTGACCAGGGCCGCGGCGTTCATGGCCCCGGCCGAGGCGGCGGTCACCGCGCGGAAGTCGAGCCGGTCGTCCTCCAGCAGCCGGTCCAGCACGCCCCACTGGAACGCGCCGTGCGAGCCGCCGCCCTGCAGGGCCAGGCAGATGGGATGGCGCTTCGGGCGGGCCGTCTCGCGCTTCGCCACCGTCGCCCCCTCGTTCGCTAGTGGGCCGTCCAGCCGCCGTCGATGGAGAAGCTGGCCCCGTTGGCCGAGGCGCCCAGATCCGAGACCAGGTACAGCATCATCCCGGTCAGCTCGTCGGTGGTGACGAACCGCTTGGTCGGCTGGGAGCCCAGGATCACGTCCTTCAGAACGGCCTCCTTCGACATGCCGCGCGTGCGGGCCTGGTCGGCGATCTGCTTCTCCACGATCGGGGTCTCTACGAAGCCGGGGCAGATAGCGTTGCAGGTGATGTTGTCCTGCGCCACTTCCAGCGCCACGGTCTTGGTGAAGCCGATCACTCCGTGCTTGGCGGCGACGTAGGCCGACTTGAACGGACTGGCGACCAGGCCGTGCGCGGAGGCCACATTGATGATCCGGCCGCGCCCTTGCGCCTTCATGATCGGGATCGCCGCCCGCGTCGCATAGAAGGTCGACGACAGGTTGATGGCGATGATCTGCTCCCATTTGTCGGCCGGGAACTTCTCCACCGCCTCGACGTGCTGGATGCCGGCGTTGTTGATCAGAATGTCGACCCGGCCCAGCTGGTGCTTTCCGAAGGCCACCATGTCGGCGACCTCGTCCCCGCGCAGCATGTTGGCCGCGTGGTAGCGCACGCGCACGCCGCAGCTGGCTTCGAGCTCCGCCCGGATGCGCTCGATCTCCGAGGGGTCGCCCAGGCCGTTCAGGACCACGTCGCCGCCCCTGGCCGCGATGGCGCGGGCGAAGGCCAGTCCGATGCCGGAGGTGGAGCCCGAGATGACCGCCACCTGGCCCTTCAGATCGCCATAGTCGCGGAACGGCTTGGCGGCGTTGTCGGAGGCGTCACCACGCTTGGGCCACTGGAACATCTTGAGGTCGCTCTCTCGTTTCCTTCATCGCCTCCCGCCGTCATTCCGGGGGTCGCGAAGCGGAACCGGGAATGACGGGGAGGGAATATCCGGATCAGCCTAGCCTTTCGCGAGTGCGAAGGCGACTGTCCCGTTTCAGGTATTTCCCGATCTGGTGAATATCCAGTCCGTCTCGTTCGACAAGCCCTTGTCGAACCGGTAGCCGTCGCGATCGAACGCCTTCAGGTCCTCGGCCCGCTCGATCCGCTGGTCGATCGCGAACCGGGCCATCGTCCCGCGCGCCCGCTTGGCGAAAAACGAGATGATGCGACTCTCGCCGTCCTTCTCCTCGCGGAAGTGGGGCGTAACGACAGTCAGCTTCAACGCCCGGGCGTCCACCGCCCCGAAATACTCCTGGCTGGCCAGGTTCACCAAGGTCGGCTCGGCCAGGCCTTCCGCGTCCGCGTTGAGCTGCTTCGAAATCCGGTCGCCCCAGAAGTCGTACAGGCTGGAGCCGCGCCGGGTCTTCAGCCGGGTCCCCATCTCAAGCCTATAGGGCTGAATGCGGTCGAGCGGGCGCAGCAGGCCGTAGAGGCCCGACAGGATGCGCAGATGCGTCTGGGCGAAACCCAGGCCGGCCGAATCCAGCTCGCGCGCTTTCAGGCCTTCGTAGACGTGCGGCGAAGGCGAAGGCCGCCTGGACCCCCTCGGCCGATGCGGGCTGGAAGGCCTGGAAGCGCTCGCGATTCAGGCGCGCGAGGTCGTCGGAGATGCCCATGAGCCGCCGCAACTCGGCCACCGTGCGCGCCCGCGCCGTCTTGGCCAGGGAGGCGGTGTCCTCGCGGAACCGGCGCTCGCTGGCGGGAAGGGCGGGGTCGGCTTCGGTGAAATCCAGGCGCTTGGCCGGGGACAGGACGATCAGCAAGGCGAGGCTCCGGCGGCGAAGGGGCTGGAGATAGGCCGCTTCGATGACGATTTGAACCGGGCCTTAGGTCGCGGCTTGGCCGTGGAGGACGGAGAGCACCGCGGGCAGGCGTTCCGGCAGATCCTCGGCGATCAGGCCTGGTCCGAAGCCGCGGGCCGCCTCGGCGTGCATCCAGACGGCGGCGCGGGCGGCGTCGAAACTGTCCATCCGCTGGGCGATCAGGCCGCCGATCATGCCAGCCAGGACGTCGCCGGTTCCCGCCGTGGCCAGCCACGGCGTGCCGTTGCCGTTCACCGCGAGCCGGCCGTCCGGCGCCGCGATCACGGTGGCCGGCCCCTTGA
>NZ_JBNFOJ010000211.1:0-4930 GCF_057364705.1 Brevundimonas sp. CURTG3B2_SDJG | reverse complement strand
CCCACCCGCGCCGGCCGCCGCGCCCGACGCCCGCTCCCCGCTCCCGCTCCCGCGACCACGCCGAAGAAGACCGTGCTCGTCACGGTGGGGTTGCTCGCGGCCGCGGTCGTGGGCGTATTGCTGGTGCTGTGGGCCTGGCGGCTGCCGCCGTTCGTCTCGGGCGTTCAGCACACCGACAACGCCTATGTGCGCGGCCAAGTGACGGTGATCGCGCCACAGGTGACGGGTTATGTCACCTCGGTCGAGGTGCAGGACTTCCAGACCGTGCGGCAGGGCCAGCTGCTGGCCACGATCGACGACCGCATTTATCGGCAACGGCTGGAGCAGGCGAAGGCGAACCTGCATTCGGCCCAAGCCGCGCTCGCCAACTCGGCCCAGACCCAGAACTCGGCGCGCGGTTCCGTGGCCCAGCAGCGCGCCTCCATCGCCGGCGCCGAGGCCAACCTGGCCAAGGCCCAGGCGGACGCCAACCGGGCGCGGCGGCTGTTCGAGGGCGGCTGGGTGGCCCAGGCCCAGGTGGACGTCAGCCAGGCGGCGCTGAAGGCCGCCCAGGCCCAGCTGGCCCAGGCGCGGGCCGCCGAAGGCATCGCCCAGACCAATGTGACCTCGGCGGTGGTCAGCCGCGGATCGCTGGAGGCCAGCGTCGAAAACGCCCGGGCCCAGGTCCATCTGGCCGAGATCGACCTGCAGAACACCCGCATCGTCGCGCCGCGCGACGGACGGCTGGGCGAGATCAGCGTGCGGCAGGGCCAGCAGGTGGCCGTCGGGACGCAGCTGATGGCGCTGGTTCCGGACCGGGTCTGGGTGACCGCGAACTACAAGGAGAACCAGCTCAGGGACATCCGGGTGGGCCAGCCGGTCGAGCTGGCGGTCGACGCCCTGGGCGGCCGGACCCTGACCGGACGCGTCGAACAGATCGCGCCGGCCACCGGCTCGGAGTTCAGCGTCATCCGGCCGGACAACGCCACCGGCAACTTCACCAAGGTGGCGCAGCGAGTGCCCGTGCGGATCGCGCTGGATCCGAACCAGGAGGGACTGGACCGGCTGCGCCCGGGGCTGTCGGTGACCGCGCGAGTGGATACGCGCGCGGGAGACTAGACGTCGAACTTCACGCCCTGAGCCAGGGGCAGGGCCGAGGAGAAATTCACCGTCTGGGTCTGGCGGCGCATGTAGGCCTTCCAGGCGTCCGAGCCGGATTCGCGGCCGCCGCCGGTGTCCTTCTCGCCGCCGAAGGCGCCGCCGATCTCGGCCCCCGACGGGCCGATATTGACGTTGGCGATGCCGCAGTCCGAGCCCCAGGCCGACAGGAATTGCTCGGCCTCGCGGACGCTATCGGTGAAGACGCAGGACGACAGACCCTGGGGCACGGCGTTCTGCAGCTCGACCGCCTGATCGAAGTCCGACCACGTTAGAACATAGAGGATGGGCGCGAAGGTCTCGTGCTGGACCACCGCGGTCTGGGCCGGCATGCGGACGATGGCGGGCTTCACATAGCCGCCTTCGCCGGCCGCGTCGAAACCGGCCCGGCCGCCGCCGGTGACGATCTCGCCGCCCTGCTGGACGGCCTGCTCCAACGCCGCCTCGAAGCCCTGGACCGCCTCGGCGTCGATCAGCGGGCCGATCAGCATGCCGTCCCGGCGCGGGTCGCCGATCGGCAGGGTCTCGTAGGCGGCCTTCAGGCGGGCGACCAGCGCATCCGCGACGCTCTCATGGACCAGCAGGCGGCGCAGGGTGGTGCAGCGCTGACCCGCCGTGCCGACAGCCGAGAAGGCGATGGCCCTCACCGCCATCTCCAGGTCGGCGGAGGGCGTGACCACCATGGCGTTGTTGCCGCCGAGCTCCAGCAGCGAGCGGCCCAGGCGGGCGGCGACGGTCCGCGCGACGGCCTTGCCCATCCGCGTCGAGCCGGTGGCCGAGACCAGGGGAATGCGGGGACGGCGGCCAGGGCCTCGCCGGCCTCGCGGCCGCCGATGGCCAGCTGGGACAGGCCGGAGGGCGCGTCGCCGAAGCGGGCGACGGCGCGGTCCAGGATCGCCTGGGTCGCGATCGCGGTGACCGGCGTCTTCTCGGACGGCTTCCAGATGACGGGATCGCCGCAGACCAGGGCCAGGCAGGCGTTCCACGCCCACACCGCGACAGGGAAGTTGAACGCTGAAATGACCAGGACCGGTCCCAGCGGCTGCCAGGTCTCGCGCATGTGGTGGCCGGGGCGCTCGGAGGCGAGCGTCAGGCCGTACAGCTGGCGCGACAGCCCGACAGCGAAATCGCAGATGTCGATCATCTCCTGGACCTCGCCCTGGCCCTCGGAGACGATCTTGCCGGCTTCCAGAGTGACCAGGCGGGCCAGGTCGTCCTTGGAGGCCCGCAACTCCTCGCCCAGCAGCCGGACTAGTTCGCCGCGGCGCGGCGCGGGCACGCGCTTCCAGGCGTCGAACGCCTGGACCGAGCGGGCGACCACCCCGTCCAGATCTCCGGTCTCGGCGACCGATCCGGCGGATGAGCCGTCGATCGGCGAGCGGGTGGGAAGTCCCTGGCTGGTCAAGGCTTCGGAAGCCCCGAGGTGGGCCAGGATGTCGCGGATTTCAGAGGCGGCGCTGTGCATGCGCGTGATTAGCCCCCCGGACGGCGGCTGCCAATGCATGCGGTCCGACGGCGGGCGCGTCCGGGTTCTGCTAGAATGCCGGCGCACGGCATGGGAGCCTGGACATGGTCTCGCTAGACGTTCTGAACCGTATCGCCGCCGGCCGAACGGATCTGATCCTGGATTTGCCGCTGGACGTCGCCCTCGCCCCCTCGGCCGGGAGCGGCCATCACCCGCCCGCCGTCTGGGTCCTGTACTACGGCGACGTCAGCGCCCTGAAGGTCCTGCTGGACCGAGGCGTCCCGACGACGGCCCTGGGCCCAAACCTGGGCCTGATGGGCGCCGCCTTCCACAATCACTGGCGCCTGGTCGAGTTCCTTCTCGAACGCGGGGCTGATCCATGCCTGGCCGATGAGGACACGGGCGAGACCCCGTTGCACGCCGCGCTGTCGCGAGAGGCCGGAACGGCTCAACTGCAGACCGCGCGGGTGCTGCTCCGGGCAGGAGCGGACCCCGCCGCCAAGACGCTGGACGGACGCGAGACGGGAAGCTTCATGCGGGACGCGCGGACGCGGGGCGAGGCACCATTGCACAGAGCCGCCGCCTTCGCCGACGGGGAGACGATCGACGTTTTGCTGGCGGCCGGCGCGCCACTTGAGGTCGCGGACGCGCGGGGCGACACGCCGCTGTCGTGGGGCAGTTGGGCGCGCCGCCCGGACGACATCCTGCGCCGGCTCTGCTTCGGCCCTCACCGCATCCGCGCGGGGCGACGGCCGATGAAAGACAGCCTGGTCGGCGAGGCGCTGTCGTCCGGCGAGGAACGGCCGGCTGACGAGCGGGTTCTTCCTGGACCCGATCGCAGGAGAACCCCGATGAAAGTTCGAGACCTGATGAGCAAGGACGTGCAGGTCGCGCGTCCCGGCGACACCCTGCAGGAGGTCGCGCGCCGCATGCACGACGGCGACTTCGGCTTCATGCCGGTGGCGGACGCCGATCGGCTGATCGGCACGATCACCGACCGGGACATCGTGGTCCGGGCCATCGCGGGCGGCGTGTCCCCGAGCGCGCCGGTCGTCGAGTTCATCACCCGCGACCCGCACACGGCCCGCGCCGACGACGACCTGAAGACCGTGCTGGACGCCATGGGCAGCCGCCAGATCCGCCGCCTGCCGGTGCTGGACAAGGACGACCGCCTGGTCGGCGTGGTGTCTCTCGGCGACCTGTCCACCCGGGTGAAGGAAAAGTACGCCGGCGAGGCCCTGGAAGACATTTCGCGGTCCTGACGCCGGCCGCCGTTAACCTCCGCTTCACCCTGTCGCCAAACGCGGCGTTCATCTGCAACCGGCCATTGTGCGCGGTGCAGAGCGGGGAGCGGAGGCCATGGCGCGCGCGCAGTTCCAGAAGGGTCAGAAGGTCTGGGTCGAGTGCGTCGGCGCGTGGGCCCAGATCGAGAAGGTTCAGCCCGTCTGGGCCAAGGGCTTCGAGGAACCCGTCCGGGTCACCTACGATGTCGGCCTGGGCCGCGAGTTCCTGGCTCACGAACTGCTGCTGCCGGTGGAGGACCCGGCCGCGGAGGTCGGCCAGAACTGGCGACTGATGCGGCCCGCAACAAGTGGCAGGCCGCCGAAGACACGCCGCACCACCCCTTCCCCGGCACCTATCCGGTGGTCGTCACCGACAAGGCGGACTGGGGCGGCTGGCGGGTGCCGGGGGCCGAATACGACCGGGATCCGGAACAGATCGAGTTCCAGGCCCGCCTGATCGCCGCCGCGCCTCGCCTGATGGCCCTGGCCGAGCGGATGGTCGCCGCGGTCGACGAGGCGCCCGACGACGCCCGCCCGAGATGGCGGCCATGGCCCGGGAAGCCCGCACGGTGCTGAAGACGGTCACCGACGTGCTCGCGGCGCCGACGGTCGAGGCCGGGCGCCGCCCAGGTCGCGCGCCGGCGACTCACGCGGCCTGAAAGCGTTGACGGCGGATTAACCCGCCTCGACAGGAATCCGCGACGCAGCCTAGATTCGTCGTCTGTCGTCGAATCGTCCGGGAGAGCGCGCCTTGCGGGGTGAAGAACGCCGCATAACACCGCAGGGACGACGGGCCGCCGACCGGCGCAAGGGCCCGCCCGCCTGGGTGCGCATCTCCATCCTCGCCGTGACGCTGGCCGTGGCGGCCTATGTCCTTCTTTTCGCTCGGGAAATCGCCCGCCCGGGTCAGGAAGCAGATGCTCTGCGGATGGCCGCCGTCGACCGCGAGGCCCGGCTGCTGGCGCTTGAGCTGGAGACCCGGATCGCCCCCGTCCAGACCGCCTTGCGCGCCGCCGCCGCCGACGCCGCGCCCGCCAGGATGGTC
>NZ_JBNFOJ010000210.1:0-4949 GCF_057364705.1 Brevundimonas sp. CURTG3B2_SDJG | reverse complement strand
GCCTCGGGCGCCCGGCGAGGGGGCGGTTCGGCCGCGGCGGGTGCCGGCTTCGCCGCGGTCGAGGAGGCTCCCGGCTCAGGTCCAGGTTGAGCAGCCAGCCGGTGAAGGCAGGAAGGCGGCGTTCTGCAGAATCGTGAAGGCCTGCGGGCCCCACTCCAGGCCGAAGACGACATCGACGGCCATATCGACCAGCAACTGCGCCGCCAAGGCGGCCACGACCGCGCCGCGCGCCTTCCGGCGGCGGTCGATGAGGTCGTCGGACCGATCCTTCAGAAGCCTCCAGGCCAGATGGCCGACCATCGCCAGGCCCAGGGCGATGAGCAGCCAGGATAGGCCCTTTCCCTCCAACGTCGGGCCGAACACGCCCCGATCGACGCTGGCGACCGCGATCCAGGCCGCGCCGACGGCGAGGACCGCGCCTCGCGGGCGGAAGGCCCGGTCGAACACGGCCAGGCACCACCACCACAGGAAGACGGCGGCGTAGCCCGCGATCAGGGCGGCGAACACGCCCAAGGGGGGTGACAGCCGAAGGGCGGGTTCGGGGGTGTTCCCCGCCAGGAAGCCGCACAGGCACAGGGCCAGGGGGATGAAGAAGCGGCGCGCGGGGCGGCTTCGCCCCTGCGGCGCGAAGGCGGCCCACAGCAGCAAGGTCGCGCCGGCGACGCGCACCACGACATCGAGTTCCGTCGGAGACATGCCGCAGAGCTACCGCTTCGTCCGGCCGTGGGATAGGTGAGAGGGATGCGCCGCATCCTCGACTTCGTCCTGAACATGGAGGGCCGCCGCTGGCGGACCGCCCTGGCGGCGGCGCTGCTGCTGGGCGCGACCCTGGGTCTACTGGCCCTGGGCAAGCACGCCTTCGACCTGGGGGCCGAGGCCAGGCTGGAGGCCTGGCTTCAGGGCTACGCCGGCAGCCCTTGGGCCTTCGTGATGACGGTGGTCCTGTTCGTCGTTTCGGCCTTTCTCGGCGCGCCGCAGTTCATCCTGATCGCCGCCTGCGTCGTCGCCTTCGGCCCGTCGCTTGGCTTCTTCTACAGCTGGGTCGCCACCGTGGTTTCGGCCGGCGTGACCTATTGGCTGGGACGCGGCCCGACGGCGCGCCTGATCGACCGGTTCGACAGCCGCACGCTGGACCGCCTGAAGCGCTTCGTGGGCAAGAACGCCTTCTACGCCAGTTTCATGATCCGCAACGTCCCCTCGGCTCCCTTCATCGTGGTCAACATGGCGTTCGGAGCGACGCGGGCGAACTTCTGGCTGTTCCTGGCTGGCTGCGCTCTCGGCGTCCTGCCCAAGACGGCGCTGGTGGCCTTCTTCGGCGGGGCCGTGGTCTCGGCGGTGTCGGGCGACGGGGTCTGGACCTCGCTGATCCTGGCCGGCGTCGCGGCGGCTTGGCTGGGACTGATGCTGGGCGTCCGTGAATGGGTCAAGCGGCGCGAGAAGGCCGCCGGCGCCGCGGACGACTGAAGGGAAAGAACACCCTGCTTCGAGCGTTAGGTCCTGGTCCTTCCCCGAAGGAGAGGCTCATGCTGAAGCTCTATTATTCCCCCGGCGCCTGCGCCATGGCCTCGCACATCGCTCTGGAAGAGGCGGGCGCCGACTACGAACTGGTCAGGATCGACCTGAAGAAGGGCGAGCAGAAGACGCCGGAATACCTTGCGGTCAATCCCGCGGGGGTGACGCCCGCCCTGGTCACTGAGGAAGGGGTGCTGACCGAAAATCTGGTCATCATGGGCTACGTCGCCCAGACCCATCCGCACGCCCATCTGGCCGACCTGGAGTCCAGTTTCGAGTTCGGTCGGATGCAATCGGTGAACGGCTTCCTGGCCTCGTCGCTGCATCCGGCCATCGGGCCGGTGATCTTCGCCCGGCCGCCGCTGGAGGGCGAGGCGAGAGCGGCCGCTCTGGACAAGGCCCTGGCCCGCTACGACCTGGTGGAACGCCATTTGCTGGAGGGGCCGTGGGTGATGGGCGAACTGTACACCGTGGCCGACGGCTATCTGTCGGTCTTCACGCGGTGGTTGCGGTTGAACGATCTTCTGGACAGGGAGCGGTTTCCCCGTCTGACCGCCCATTTGAACCTCGTCCAGTCGCGTCCCGCCGTTCAGAAGGTCCTGCACATGGAGGGTCTTCATCCCGTCTGAGCGGGAAGGCGTGGCGCAAGACGTCTCGTTAAGGATTTCCCGTTATCGTTGTATTGGAGGCGCCGTATGGATATCACCCGGCTGACTCGCGAACATCGGGATATCGTCGCCGGCGGCGGCCTTGGTCGGCTTGGCCGACGCCGTCAAGACCGGTCCGGACGCGGACGAGGCCCTGGAGCTGATCTCGGCCCTGGATCAGTGTCTTCTCGAGCATCTGGAAGCCGAGGACCGGGAGGTCTATCCGCTGCTGATGGCCGACCCCGATCCGCAGGTGCGCACCCTGGCGGCGGCGGCGTTCGAGGATGTCGGCGGCCTGAAGGGGGCGTGGAGCCATTTCGTCGGCCATTGGAGCCGGCCGGCCATCCTGGGGGATCCCCGGCGGTTCGCCGAGACCGCGGGTTGCATCCTGCAGGCCCTGATGCTGCGGGTCGAGCTGGAGGAGGACGTGCTCTATCCGGCGGCCCGCAGGGCGGCGTTCGCGCGATTGACCAGGACGCCCGCCGCCTGACCGTCATCACGGCTTCGCCAGCCACGCTTTCCGGGCTTGTAATCGCCGTCGCACACGGGCAAACGAGCCAACGGTCGGTCCGGCGAAGACGATCAGGAGGCGGTGCGTATGGGGATGCGCGCGGCCAGGGCGTCGCCGAAACGGATCAAGTCACTGACGCCCTTCCAGGCCCGAACGAACGGTATCCCAGGCCCATGTTCTCCCACGTATTCGGCGCGATCTCGAACGACATCGCCATCGATCTCGGCACCGCCAACACCCTGATCTACATGAAGGGCAAGGGCATCGTCCTGAACGAGCCCTCGGTGGTCGCCCTCAGGAACGTCGGTGGACGGAAGATCGTCCACGCCGTCGGCATCGAGGCCAAGCAGATGCTGGGCCGCACCCCGGGCCACATGGAAGCCATCCGCCCCATGCGCGACGGCGTCATCGCCGACTTCGAAGTCGCCGAGGAGATGATCAAGCACTTCATCCGCAAGGTTCACAACCGCAAGGGCTTCGTGAATCCCAAGGTGATCGTGTGCGTGCCGTCGGGCGCCACGGCGGTCGAGCGCCGCGCCATCAACGACAGCTGCCTGAACGCCTCTGCCCGCCGCGTGGGCCTGATCGACGAGCCGATGGCCGCCGCGATCGGCGCCGGCCTGCCGATCCACGAGCCGACCGGCTCGATGGTGGTCGACATCGGCGGCGGCACCACCGAGGTGGCCGTGCTGTCGCTGTCGGGCATCGTCTATTCGCGCTCGGTCCGCGTCGGCGGCGACAAGATGGACGAGGCGATCATCTCCTACATGCGCCGCAACCATAACCTGCTGATCGGCGAGACCACCGCCGAGCGCATCAAGAAGGACATCGGCACGGCCCGCATCCCCGCCGACGGCGAAGGCCTGTCGATCGACGTCAAGGGCCGCGACCTGATGCAGGGCGTGCCCCGCGAGGTCCGCATCTCGGAGCGCCAGGCCGCCGAAGCGCTGGCCGAGCCGGTCTCGCAGATCGTGGAGGCCGTGAAGGTCGCCCTGGAGGCCACGCCGCCGGAACTGGCCGCCGACATCGCCGACAAGGGCATCATGCTGACCGGCGGCGGCGCCCTGCTGCGCGGCCTGGACGCCGAGATCCGCGACCACACCGGCCTGCCGGTCTCCGTGGCCGACGACCCGCTGTCCTGCGTGGCCATCGGCTGCGGCCGCGTGCTGGAGCACCCGCGCTGGATGAAGGGCGTGCTGGACTCGGCCCTCTAGGGCCGGGTTCGAAACAACGCCTCAAATCCCCGTCATCACAGGGATTGCATCGGTTCCCAAGCGGGCCGGATTTTGCGATAGGCTCGGCGTATCGGCGGGCGCCCCGCTGATTCCCTCTTTTCAGGAAGGCGCGCCGTGGCGTTTCGCGACGGACCGTTCGAGAACATCAAGGTGCCGCTGGTCTGGACCGCGGCGGTCGCCGTCGCGCTCTGCGCGCTGGGCGCCGTCCTGCTGCTGATCAGCGACGCCCGCGCTCAGACATCGCCCTACAAGCCCCTGCGGGCGGGGGTCGAGACCGTGGCCGGCCCGGTCGGCGGCGTGTTCGCCGCTCCGGTCCGCTGGTTCGGCTCGCTGAGCGACGGCGTGCGCGGCTACTTCTTCGCCGTCTCCGAGAACCGGCGCCTGAAGCGCGAACTCGCCGAGCTTCAGCCCTGGCGCGACCAGGCGATCGCGCTCAAGAACGTCAACGCCCGCTACGAGGCCATGCTGGGCATCCGGCCCGAACCCGATGTGCCCATGGTCACCGCCCGGTCGGTGCTGGACTCGCGCGGTCCCTTCTCGAACGCGCGCCTGATCGACACCGGCTCGGCCAAGGGCGTGAAGGTCGGCAATCCGGTCATCAACGAGCATGGCCTGGTCGGCCGGGTCATCGGGACGTCCGGCAATGTCAGCCGGATGCTGCTGCTGACCGACGTGGCCAGCCGCACGCCGGTGCTGGTCGACCGCACCGACGCCCGCGCCATCCTGACCGGCGACGGCTCGGACAATCCGCGGCTGGAGTTCGTGCGCGGCGTCGGCTCGGTCCAGGCGGGCGACCGCATCCTGACCTCGGGCGACGGCGGCGGCTTCCCGCGCGGCGTGCCCATTGGCGTCGCCGCCAAGGGCATCGACGGCTCCTGGCGGGTCAAGCTGTTCAGCGACCGGGGCGCCATCGACTATGTGCGCGTCATGCTGTTCGAGGACTTCGGCCAGCTGATCGGCGCCGACGACCTGAACGCCCCGCCGCTGGCCGCCCTGGACACCCTGCCGGAAGCCACCGGCGCCCAGGCCGCCGCCATCGCCGAC
>NZ_JBNFOJ010000209.1:0-4986 GCF_057364705.1 Brevundimonas sp. CURTG3B2_SDJG | reverse complement strand
CAGGCCCAGCGTCACCGCCGCCACAGGCGCGGTCAGGGCCAGCGGCCCGCCGACGGCCAGCCACTGCGCCTTGGCCTTGGCGAGCACCGCCAGCTCCAACGGAACCGGCCCGAGGGCGATCAGGTCCAGGGCGCCATCCTCGTGATCGCGCTCGAACAGTCGCTCCAGCGACAGGATCGACGACAGCGCCAGGGCCAGCCAGGCGATCCCGCCGGCCACCGGTCTCAACCCGCCGGGTCGCCCCCCGCCGAAAGGGGGACCAGGACGGTCAGGCACAGGAAGAAGCCGCAGGCCAGCAGCGGCCCCCCGCCGCCGGCCCAGGCCAGGGCCAGTTCGCGCCGCCACAGGACCATGAGCGCCCTCACCGGACGTCTCCGATCTCGAGCGGACGGGCCGGAACCGGCAGCGGATCGTGCACGGCGGCCAGCACGGCGCCGCCCTTGTCCAGATGGGCCCGCAGGATCAGGCCCAGCGCCTCGCGCCAGCGGGCGTCCAGCGGGCCGAAGGGTTCGTCGAGCAGCCACAGGGGACGCGGTGCGGCGATCAGCCGGCGAAGGCCAGCCGCCGACGCTGGCCCGCCGACAGCTTGCGCACCTCCAGGTCCAGCAGGGGCTCGAGCGCCAGCACGTCCACCGCGGCGGCGATCCCGTCCCGGTCGGCGCCGAACCAGCGGGCCTGGAACTCCAGCTCCTCGCGCGCCCGCCGCGCGCCTTCAGCCCGTCCAGATGGCCGAGCCAGTGCAAAGGCCGTCGTCCGCGCCTCGGCGGGGTCGGCGTCGGCGAAGGCGACCGTCCCGGCGTCCGGCCGGATGAATCCGGCGATCGCGCGCAGCAGGCTGGTCTTGCCCGCGCCGTTGGGGCCGGTCAGGGCCACGGCCTCGCCGGCCGCCGCCGTGAAGGACAGGTCGCGAAACAGCACGCGCTCGCCGCGCGACACCGTCAGGGCCGAGACGGTCAGCAGCATCTGCAGCCGCCCCAGTTGCGAACCGGTCGCAATACCCATGACGGCGTCATGGATACATGGACGCGACCCCGCACCCTCGCTATATCCGCAGCCGCCGCAGCAGGCGTTCGCCGCGCGCGCCGGGGACCTGTGCGCCCCTGCGTCAGTCGCGCGAGCGTGCAACCGGATTGTCGGGCGGCGTTGACCAGAGGAAGCCTCTCCATGCCGTCGATCGACAGCCTCAAGACCCGTCAGGACCTTTCCGTCGGGCGCAAGAAATACGCCTATTACAGCCTTCCCGCCGCCGAGGAAGCCGGTCTGTCGGGGATTTCCCGTCTGCCGCGCTCGATGAAGGTGCTGCTGGAGAACCTGCTGCGCAACGAGGACGGCGTCTCGGTCACCGAGGCCGACCTGCGCGCGATCGCCGCCTGGATCGACAACAAGGGCTCGGTCGAGCACGAGATCGCCTTCCGCCCGGCCCGCGTCCTGATGCAGGACTTCACCGGCGTTCCCGCCGTCGTCGACCTGGCCGCGATGCGCGACGCCATGTCCGCCCTCGGCGCCGACGCCAAGAAGATCAACCCGCTGAACCCCGTCGACCTGGTCATCGACCACTCGGTGATGGTCGACCACTTCGGGACCCCCGGCGCGTTCACCCAGAACGTCGAGCGCGAGTACGAGCGCAACATCGAGCGCTACAACTTCCTGCGCTGGGGCTCTTCGGCCTTCAACAACTTCCGGGTCGTGCCCCCCGGCACCGGCATCTGCCACCAAGTCAATCTGGAGCACCTGGCCCAGACCGTCTGGACCCTGGACGAAGGCAAGAAGACCGTCGCCTATCCCGACACCGTCGTCGGCACCGACAGCCACACCACCATGATCAACGGCCTGGCCGTCCTGGGCTGGGGTGTCGGCGGCATCGAGGCCGAGGCGGCCATGCTGGGCCAGCCGATCCCGATGCTGATCCCCGAGGTCATCGGCTTCAAGCTGACCGGCGCCATGTCGGAAGGCACCACGGCCACCGACCTGGTGCTGACCGTCACCCAGATGCTGCGCAAGAAGGGCGTGGTCGGCAAGTTCGTCGAGTTCTTCGGCCCCGCCATCGCCGGCATGACCATCGAGGACCAGGCGACCATCGCCAACATGGCTCCGGAGTACGGCGCCACCTGCGGCTTCTTCCCCGTCAGCAGCGCCACGATCGACTATCTGACCGCCACGGGCCGCGACAAGGCGCGCGTCGCCCTGGTCGAGGCCTACGCCAAGGCCCAGGGCCTGTGGATCGATGAAACCTCGGAGGACCCGGTCTTCACCGACGTGCTGGAGCTGGACCTGTCCACCGTCGTGCCGTCGCTGGCCGGGCCCAAGCGTCCGCAGGACAAGGTCGAGCTGACCGTCGCCGCGCCCCAGTTCGAGACCGCCCTGGCCGACGTGTTCGGCCGTCCGACCGACGCCCCCCCGCGTCGGCGTGGAGGGCGAAAAGTTCGACCTCGGCGACGGCGACGTCGTCATCGCCGCCATCACCAGCTGCACCAACACCTCCAACCCCTCGGTCCTGATCGCCGCCGGCCTGGTGGCCCAGAAGGCCAACAAGCTGGGGCTGAAGGTCAAGCCGTGGGTCAAGACCTCGCTGGCACCCGGCTCGCAGGTCGTCACCGACTACCTGACCGCCTCGGGCCTGCAGAAGGATCTGGACGCGCTCGGCTTCAACCTGGTCGGCTACGGCTGCACCACCTGCATCGGCAACTCGGGCCCGCTGGCCGACACCATCTCCAAGTCGATCAACGACAACGGCCTGGTCGCCGTCTCGGTGCTGTCCGGCAACCGCAATTTCGAAGGCCGGGTGAACCCGGACGTCCAGGCCAACTACCTGGCCTCGCCGCCCCTGGTGGTCGCCTACGCCCTGGCCGGCTCGATGCGGATCGACATCACCAAGGATCCGATCGGCAAGGACAAGAAGGGCAAGGACGTCTTCCTGAAGGACGTCTGGCCGACCTCGGCCGAGATCGCCGCCATCCAGAAGAAGTCGGTCACCCCGGCCATGTTCGCCAAGAGATATGCGGATGTCTTCAAGGGCGACAAGCACTGGCAGTCGATCAAGGTCGCCGGCGGCCAGACCTACGCCTGGGACGAGGCCTCGACCTACGTCGCCAACCCGCCCTACTTCGAGGGCCTGTCGATGGAGCCGGCCCCGGTCTCGGACATCGTCGAGGCGCGCGTCCTGGCCATCTTCGGCGACTCGATCACCACCGACCACATCTCGCCGGCCGGTTCGATCAAGAAGACCTCGCCCGCCGGGGTCTATCTGACCAACCGCGGCGTCGAGGCCCTGGACTTCAACAGCTACGGCGCCCGTCGCGGCCATCACGAAGTCATGATGCGCGGCACCTTCGCCAACATCCGCATCCGCAACCGGATCACGCCGGACATCGAAGGCGGCGTGACCAAGCATTTCCCGTCGCAGGACACGATGTCGATCTACGACGCGGCCATGCGCTACCAGTCCGAAGGCCGTCCGCTGGTCGTCTTCGCCGGCAAGGAGTACGGCACCGGCTCGTCGCGCGACTGGGCGGCCAAGGGCACCCGTCTGCTGGGCGTCCGCGCCGTCATCGCCGAAAGCTACGAGCGCATCCACCGCTCGAACCTGGTCGGCATGGGCGTCGTGCCGCTGCAGTTCAAGCAGGAAGGCTGGCAGAAGCTGGGCCTGACCGGCGAGGAGATCGTCACCATCCGCGGCCTGTCGGACGTCAACATCGGCCGCTTGCGTCCGCGCCAGGACCTGTGGGTCGAGCTGTTCCGCCCGTCGGACGGCAAGATGGCCCGCTTCCCGGTCCGCTGCCGCATCGATAACCAGACCGAGCTGGACTACTTCAAGGCCGGCGGCGTCATGCCCTACGTGCTGCGCAACCTCGCCGGCGGCACGCCGGCTCCGGAGGCCATCGCGGCGGAATAGCGCTCAAGCAGCGAGCCGCCGCGCGGCGAGCGATAGTGCAAAAAGATGAGGGCCGGCGGAGCGATCCGCCGGCCCTTTTTCGCCCCTCGCGGACGATGCTAGTGTCGCCCCTTCGCCGTCGATAGAACGATCATGGCCAAGACTTGGGGACAGAAGCTGGCGGGCGGCAAACCCGCCCACGTCGAGGTTCTCGCCAAACCCTTCGGCGGGGCGCCGGAAGGCGCGCGGATGCTGATCGCCACCCCGCGGCTCGTCGACGACTACATGCGCGCGGCGCCCCGCGGCGAACAACGGACCGTCGCCCGGATGAAGGACGACTTGGCCGCGGCGCACGGCGCGGACCTTTGTTGCCCGATCTCCACCAGCATCTTCGCGCGGATCGCGGCCGAAGCGGCCCTGGAGAAGCTGGCCGCCGGCGCGCCCGTCGCCGAGGTGACGCCCTTCTGGCGGATCGTGGAGCCCGACGGCAAGGTGGCCGGGCGGTTGTCCTGCGGGCCCGACTTCATCCACGCTCGGCGCCAGGAAGAGGCCGAGCCCGCGTCCTAGGTTCAATCGACATTCAAGCCCGTCATTCCCGGCCCTGTGCCGGGAATCCATGAACACGAAAGGCTGGATTCGAGACCTCCAGGGCGCCAATCGCGATCATGGATGGCCGGGACAAGCCCGGCCATGACTGGAGCAACGGTTGGATAGGCGTGAAGGCTATCGATCGAATGTCGATTGAACCTAGTCCTGGCGGCACCTCAGCGCCCGAACACCTCTACCCCCACCTCCCCGCCGGTCGTCAGCCAGGCCCGTTTCATGCCCTGGCTGTTGAACGGGTCGGCGATGTTTCCCTCGCGGTCCAGGGCGATCAGGCCGCCGTCGCCGCCCAGGGATCCGATCTCCTCGATCACCGCCCGCGCGGCCTCGCTCAACGATTGACCGGCGGCGACCCGCCAGGCCGTCTGGGCGCTGGCGGCGACGCGGATGAAGTATTCGCCCTGGCCGGTGCCCGAGACCGCCACGTTCGCGTCGGCCCAGGTCCCCGCCGCCGGGATCGGCGTATCCCCGACCCGGCCCGGCATCTTGCCGAAGACGCCCGCGGTCGAGGT
>NZ_JBNFOJ010000208.1:0-5058 GCF_057364705.1 Brevundimonas sp. CURTG3B2_SDJG | reverse complement strand
GGCCGCCCGGCGGTCGTCGCCGATCCCGAGGCGAGATTGCCCGGCGCTTCGCTGGTTTCGCCATAGGGCTGGTGGAGAGACTGAGCCTCTAGACCTTGAGCGTCCAGCGTCCCGTCCGCGCGGCTTCGATCAGGTCGGCGACGCGGATCGGCTCAAGACAGGGCTGGGGCAGCGGCCAGCCCCGTAGAACGATCAGCCAGAACAGTCCGGCGCCCAGGCCGAGTGGAACCGCGACCCACTTCGAAGCCCCGAGAGCGGCGGCCGCGATGGTGGCGGCGCCTCCGATGAACACGAGGCCCAGGCCGATCGACAGCGGCCAGCCCTCGGGCCCGAAATGGCGGCTCCATCGCGCGTGCAGCACGGAGAGGTCGACCGGGAAGGCCGCGCCGAAGGCATTGAACAGCTCCACGGCGTCGTCGCCGTCCACGCCCAGGTCTTCCAGCAGCCGGTCGTTCACGCGGATCTTTTCGGCCGGGCGGTCGGCCATCCGCGCCACCAGCGCGATCACTTCCCCCTCGACCGTGCGGGGCGCGTCGATCACGCCGGCTCGATCACCACGCCGGTGCCGTAGGCCAGCACCTCGGTGACGCCTTCCATGATCTCGTTGGCCTCGTAGCGCATGGCGATCACCGCGTTGGCTCCGGCCTCGTTCGCGTGGGCCACCAACTCCTCGTACGCTTCGGCCCGCGACGCTTCGGCCAGCTTCACATAGGCGCCCACGCGGCCGCCCAGCATGGACTGCAGCCCGCCGATCGCGTCCGAGACCAGGTTGCGCGACCGCACCGTGATCCCCCGCACCAGGCCGATGGTCTTGACGATCCGGTGGCCGGGCACGTCGTTGGTGGTCACGATCAGCATGGGGCGTCTCCAGGGTCAGGGTTGCAGGATATCGTAGCCCCTGCGCACCAGTTCGCCATCGGTCAGAAACGCGCGCCCCTTCCGGGACCGCGTCAGCTGGTCCTGCGGAAAGCCCGGCCACGGTCCTGGCGGGGGATTATAGAAGAACGAGACGCAGGGCACCGCCAGGGTGACACGCTGGCCGACCCGGTATTCCGTTCCCCGCTCCACCGCCGAGACCCGCCCCCGCACCGTGCAGTTCCCGCGCGGCTGGAACCCGATCCCCCGGGCGCGAACCTCCTCCAGCACGATCACCGAGGTCGCCTCCGCACGCGCCTGCTCATAGGCGTGCGGCGGCAGTTCCAGGGCCCCGGTCGTCATGAGGGCGGTCAGCGTCAGGGCGGCGATCATCGTCGAACTCCTTGTCCGACGCCCATCATCTCATGCGGTCAGCGGCGATCCAGCACACGAAAGATGACGGCGTGGTCGTCCTTCTCGCCCGCCGGATGCGCCTCGGCCGACACCTCGGTCCAGGCCGCCGCGTCGAACGCCGGAAACACCGCGTCGCCCTCGGGCGCGGCGTCCACCTCGGTGATGTACAGCCGTCTGGCCCGGGGCAGGGCGGCCTCGAACAGGGCGGTGCCGCCGATCACGCAGATCTCGTCGACGCCGTCGTCCTCGGCCTGCTCGCGGGCGATCTCGATCGCCTCGTCCAGCGTCCGGCAGACCAGCGCCCCCTTGGCCTCTCCGGCCTCGCCCCAGCCCTCGTCGCGGGTCAGCACGACGTTCAGCCGGCCGGGCAGGGGCCGCAGCGGCAGGCTCTCCCAGGTCTTGCGGCCCATCAGGCAGGGCTTGCCGATGGTGATCGCCTTGAACCGCTGCAGGTCCGAGCGCAGCCGCCAGGGCAGGTCGCCGTCGCGCCCGATCACGCCGTTCCGACCGCGGGCCACGACCAGGGCGATATGGGGCAGGGGCACTGGGAACCTCGAACGGAAACGGGCGGCGGCCCGCTCGGCCGCCGCCCGTTCTTACGCCATCAGGCCTCGGGTTCCAGCACCTTGAAGCGGAACAGCAGCGCCCCGATCACCGCTCCGATCGCCGGAGCGACAAAGAAGGCCCAGACCTGGCTCAGCGCCTCGCCGCCCTGCAGCACCGCCGGGCCGAAGCTGCGCGCCGGATTGACCGACACGCCGGTCACCTGGATGCCGACGATGTGGATGACGGCCAGGGTCAGGCCGATCGCCAGGCCGGCGAAGGCACCGTGGCCCTTCTCGCCGGTGACGCCCAGGATCACGATCACGAAGATCGCCGTCGCCACGATCTCGAAGATCAGCGCCGCATGCAGGCCGTAACCGCCCGGCGACCCGGCATCGAAACCGTTGGCCCCCAGGCTGGCGAATCCGGTCTTGGCGATCAGGCCGATGATCGCGGCGCCCGCGATCGCGCCCAGGAACTGGGCGATCCAGTAGACGACCATGTCCTTGGCCGACATCCGTCCTGCCACGAAGGTCGCCAGGCTGACCGCCGGGTTCACATGGCATCCCGACACCGGCCCGATGCCATAGGCCATGGCCACGATCGCCAGGCCGAACGCCAGGGCGATCCCCAGCTGCCCCACATGGTCGAACCCGCCCAGGACGGCGGCCCCGCACCCGAACAGCACCAGCACCAGCGTGCCGACGAACTCGGCCGAAAACGTCTTCACCATCGCAACCTCCCCGTTGCTACGGCCCCGCCTGTCGCGGAGTCGCCGGAGGGTGCGCCGAGTCCGGGCGCGACGCTAGGTTGCGGAAACAGTGGTTTACGATTGAGGCGCGCTACGCCTTCTTCAGCCAGTGCAGCCACTTGCGCCGCATCGCCTTCTCCAGGTCGATCCCGGCCCGATCGCAATAGACCAGCAGCATGCCCAGCACGTCCGCCGCCTCGTCGCCCAGCTTGCCGGCGTCGGCCTGGCCCCGCGCGCGGCCGCTCATCCGCAGGTGCTCGGCGGTCAGCTCGCCCAGCTCCTCCTGCACCTTCAGCAACGCCCAGTCCGCGGACCGCTCGATACCGTGCTCACGGGCGTAGATGTCGGAGATGCGCAGGACGTCGGCGGAGAGGTCGGAGAGATTCATGCGCCTTCCTCTACACTTTCGTCATTCCGGACGCAGCCTCGCTTGCGAGGCGGAGATCTGGAACCCAGCGGCGCCGAAGCGCAGCGAAGGCGATGGATCAGCAAGCTGCGCGCGTGACAGTTTCGCGCTATCGCGCGCCGCTGGGTTCCGGGTCTCCGCTGCGCTTCGCCCGGAATGACGAAAGAGGAGCCTAGACCGCGACCGGCGCCTTGATGTGCGGCCAGGGCGCGTACCCATCCAGCACGAAGTCCTCCAGCCGATAGGCGAACAGGTCGCCCCTGGGCGCGATCGTCATCGTCGGCAGGGGCAGGGGCTCGCGGCTCAGCTGCAGCTCGGCCTGCTCGACGTGGTTCAGGTACAGGTGCGCGTCGCCGAAGGTGTGCACGAACTCGCCCGGCTCCAGCCCGCACACCTGGGCGACCATCATCGTCAGCAGGGCGTAGGAGGCGATGTTGAACGGCACGCCCAGGAAGACGTCCGCGGATCTCTGGTACAGCTGGCAGCTCAGCTTGCCGTTGGCCACGAAGAACTGGAACAGGCAGTGGCAGGGCGGCAGGGCCATGTCGTCCACGTCCGCCGGGTTCCAGGCCGACACGATGTGCCGCCGCCCGTTCGGATTGGTCTTCAGCCCGTGGATCAGCTTCTCGATCTGGTCGATCACGCGACCATCGGGCGCCGCCCACGACCGCCACTGCTTGCCGTAGACCGGCCCCAGCTCGCCCTCGGCGTCGGCCCATTCGTCCCAGATCGAGACCCCGTTGTCCTTCAGCCAGCCGATGTTGGTCTCGCCGCGCAGGAACCACAGCAGCTCCACGATGATCGAGCGCAGGTGCAGCTTCTTGGTGGTCAGGACCGGGAAGCCCCTGGACAGGTCGAACCGCATCTGGCGGCCGAACACCCCCAGCGTCCCCGTGCCCGTCCGGTCGTCGCGCCGCGCGCCGGTCTCCAGGATGTCGCGCAGCAGGTTCAGGTACTGCCATTCCGGATGGTCGGCCGGAACCGCCCCGGTGCGGGCCTGGATCTCTGCGGCGAGGAACTGGGCGGTCATGGGGGCACAGTGTCTCCGATTCGGTCTCAAGGGCAGACGGCCGATTCGGTTGCTCACAGGAACGTGGTCGCCATGGCCGCCGCTCACCTCTCCATTCGCCCCGAAGCGAATGGAGAGGACAGGTCGGCGCGAACGCGGCGACCAGGCGAGGGCGACGCCGGCGGATCAGGCCGCGCGCGCCCCTAGTACCCGAACCGGTCCCCCCGGCAGCGGCGGCGTCGCCGCCCGGCTGGCGCAGGCCGTTTCGCCCGCCAGCTCGAAGGCGAAGCCGTAGCCCCAGAAGCTTTTGTTCGCTGTACGCCGGCCCCAGCAGCGAGATCCCGAACGGCAGGCCGTCGGGCGTCAGGCCGGCCGGGACCGTCAGCTCCGGCCACCCGGCCAGGCTGGCCAGCACGGGCCCGAAATTCCCGAACAGGCCCCGACCGTTGCGTTTGGGCGGCTCGCCGATCCGATTGATGGGCGTCGTCTGGGTCGGATAGACGATCGCGTCCAGGCCATAGCGGTCCAGCACTGACTGCAGCGAGGCCCGGACCAGGGCGCGGCCCTCGTCCCGGCCGGCCCGGTATTGCGGGTCGCTCAGGGGGGCGGCCCCGGGCCTCCCCAGCGGTACGCCGTCCAGCCGGCCCGGATTGGGCGTGACCCCCTCTCGCCCCCGGGGGCGGCGGGCCAGCGCCTCGCTCATGGCCAGGATCTCGGCGTGGCTGTGCGGGCGCGCGTCCCGGGAAGGAGGCCTCCAGATAGGCGTTCAGGCTCGGCGCCGACTCGGTGCGGACCAGCACCGCCTGCAGGTCGCCGCTCAGCGGGATCAGCCAGTCCGGCAACGCGACCTCGACCACCGTCGCCCCCGCCGCCTTCAGCACCTCGATCGCCGCCAGCATCGCCGCGTCGATCTCGGGATCGTCGCCCGAGAAGGCGCCCCTGGGAAAGCCGATCCGCGCGCCCCCGAGCGCCTCCGGGGTCAGGCCGCGCATGAAAGTCCGCCGGATAGGGGCCGTCCCGGTCCCGCGCCTCCGGCCGGCGAACGTCCGCGTCCTGCAAACAGGCTCAGCGCCAGGGCCG
>NZ_JBNFOJ010000207.1:0-5083 GCF_057364705.1 Brevundimonas sp. CURTG3B2_SDJG | reverse complement strand
CGCGGCGGAGTAGGCGCCGGGGCCGCCGGCTCAGCCCGGCTCGCGCCCCGTCAGTTCGCCGTTCCCCCGGCTCGGGCCGCGGCGATCTGGTCGTGAACGCCCCTGGACCCGGGGAGAGATCTCGCCGCCGTGCGGATCGGTCGCGATCGCTGGATCGGAATCGCGGCGCAGGCTTGCGCGGCCAATCGATCGCACGAACGTTTTCAGGCGCCCTGAAACCCGCACCCGTATCCTCCCGTCGGCACGCCGGCTAGCGCTCGATCACAGGTCGTCGGCAGGATCAACCCCGTCTACGACCGGGTATCGAAGCGGTTCAGTCGCGCGCCGAACGGTGGAGCCGGCTTGCAGGCGGCCAGCGCTTCGCCAAAGGCTTGTCGTCTGGTCGGACGGGGCCTAACCCCGTTCCTTGGTCTTGGTGAAGACCACCTTGGGGAAACGCTCGCCGACGTAGCCGGTCTCCCAGCTGGACTTGGCCAGGAAGACGGGATCGTTGTCGATGTCGGTGGCCATCTGCGGGCGGTACTTGCCCATGAAGTCCTCCAGGTCGGCCTTGGAGCCGCCGATCCAGCGGGCCTCGGCGTAGGGGCTGGGCTCGAAGATGACCTCCAGGCCGTATTCCTCGCCGAGCCGGTCGGCCATGACCTCGAACTGCAGCTGGCCGACGGCGCCGACGATGAAATCGGACCCGATCTCCGGGCGGAACAGCTGGGTCACGCCTTCCTCGGCCAGGCCGTCCAGCGCCTTCTTCAGGTGCTTGGCCTTCAGCGGATCCTTGACCCGGACGCGCTGCAGGATTTCCGGCGCGAAGTTGGGCAGGCCGGCGAAGCGGATCAGGCCGCTCTCCGACAGGCTGTCGCCGACGCGCAAGACGCCGTGGTTCGGAATGCCGATCACGTCGCCGGCATAGGCGTCCTCGGCCAGTTCGCGGTCCGAGGCGAAGAACATGATCGGCGCGTTCACCGACAGGGACTTGCCGGTGTTCTGGACCTTCAGCTTCATGCCGCGTTTGAAGCTGCCGGACGCCATGCGGAACATGGCGATGCGGTCGCGGTGGTTGGGGTCCATGTTGGCCTGGACCTTGAAGACGAAACCGGTGACCTCCGCCGAGCCGGGCTCGACCGTCAGGTCGACGGGCTCGGGGGCGTTGCGGGTCTCGGGCGGGGCAGCCTTCTGGGCCTTCATGACCTTGGCGCCGCGCCCATTCGCCGATCGCCTTCAGCAGTTCGTCGATGCCGAAGTGGCGCAGCGCCGAACCCCACAGGACCGGGGTCAGGTGGCCTTCCAGGAACGCCTGGCGGTCGAAGGGCTTGTAGCCGGCCTCGACCAGCTCCAGCGCGTCAGCCAGGTCGGACTGTTCGGATCCCTCGAAGAAGGACGCGGCCTCGGCCAACGGCAGGGCGGCCGGATGGTCGGGGTCGTCGTCCGAGCCGGCGACCTTCTTGGCGTAGGGTTGGAAACGGCCGGTCCCGACCTCCGCCATGCCCCGGAGACGGTTGCCGCTCTCGGCGGGCCACCAGACCGGCGACGGGTCCAGCTGCAGGCGGCTGGCGATGTCGTCCAGCAGGGCCATTGGGTCCTGGGCCTCGCGGTCCAGCTTGTTGATGAAGGTGATGATCGGGATGTCGCGCAGGCGGCAGACCTCGAACAGCTTGAGCGTCTGCGGCTCGATGCCCTTGGCCGCGTCCAGCACCATGATCGCGCAGTCGGCCGCGGTCAGGGTGCGGTAGGTGTCTTCCGAGAAGTCCTCGTGGCCCGGCGTGTCCAGCAGGTTGAACATCTTGCCGTCGTGCTCGAACGTCATGACCGAGGCGGAGACCGAGATGCCGCGCTCCTTCTCGATCTTCATCCAGTCCGAGCGGGTGCGCCGGTTCTCGCCGCGCGCCCGCACGGCGCCGGCCGCGCGGATGGCGCCGCCCGCCAGCAGGATATGCTCGGTCAGCGTCGTTTTACCGGCGTCCGGGTGGGCGATGATGGCGAAGGTCCGGCGGCGGCCGGCCTCCTCGGGCAGGGAGAGCTTGGACATGGGACGCGCGACCTAGCGCGGACCGGGCCGAAAGTCACCCGGCGCGGGGCTTTCCGCCGGTCCGGTCTGTCACCGAAAGTGATTATCCCTTGGCAACGAAGGGATATTGGGATCATTGTCCTGTCAGGCGAGACGTCTGGTCACGCAATCGGGCGCCGCCTTTGGAAACGAAGGAACGGACATGGCCCTGCATCATCCATTCGACGACCGTCCCGAGGCGCGCCACGGCGGTCCGCATCCCGCCATCTGCCTGACGCTCGGTTTCGCGATCATCGTCGTCGGCGCGACGATCGTGCACATCGTATTTAATACGCTGGTCTAGGGCTCGGCCTCAGTTTTCATCCTCGCCGGCGGCGTCCTCGTCTCCGGAAGGCGCGCTTGAGGGATCGGTGGGCGCCGGTTCCGGCGGGCGCGCGGCGGCGTCCTGGGCGGCGTCGATCTCTTCCCAGCTCAGGGGCGGCTGACGCGCCTCGGCTCGCTCCAGAAGGGTCCGCGCGGCCTCCGCGGCGCCGCCGCCGTGCGGCGCATTGGCGAGCGGTTCCAGCAACGCGGCCGCCTCATCGAACCGCTCCGCATGCATCATCGCCGAGGCGAAGCCCAGCCGGATGCCCGGCAGCTGCGGCGCGCGATCATAGGCCAGTCGCCACGTCAGCAGGTCATTCTCGGTCGGATAGTCCCGCGCCGCTTCGCGAATCTGGGCCAGCATGAACAGGGTGTGGTACTGCTCCGGGTCGGCGGCGTAGGCGCGACGCAGATGGCCCTGGGCCTGCACCAGACGCCGGTTGCGATCCTCGCCCTGGTCGCGCGCCAGGCGCATGTATCGACTGGCCATCAGTTGCAGGGCCTCGACGTTCTCGGGTTCACGTTCCAGCAGGCGGGTCAGCACCGCCTCGCCCGCGACCGGGTCGCCGAAATGCAGTTCGGCATGGCCGAGTTGCAGCAGGGCGAAAGGATCGTCGGGATGTCGGGCCGCCCGCTGGCGGACGAGGGCGGCGGTGGCCGCGCGCTGATCGTCGGCGACACCGACCTTCAGCCTCTGGCCCAGCAGCAACAGGTCGTCGGCGGACCGCGGCAGTCGGGTGACGGCGATCTCCGGCTCCGCCCGCGTGACCTCATAGACAGAGATCCTCAGCGACCCGCGCGTGTAGGATTGAAGGCTGCGGCGCAGCTCGGCCAAGGTCAGGCCTGTGGCCTCTTCCATGGCGCGGACGGGATCGCCCCCCTGACCCACCGCGGAGATGTAGGCGGCCAGTTGCGCCCGCCGGGTCTCGTCACTCATGAACCAGTGGGTCAGCAGCCAGGCCACCGGATAATAGGTGTCGCGGTGCGACCCCGCTCTGACCTCGCCCACTCGCTTGCCCAGAAGATCCTCCAGGGGGATCCAGGAGGTGGCCAGCAGCCATTCCGCGCGATTCTGGTTGAACTCGCCGATCCGGATGGTGCTGTCCTGCACGTCGGCGGTCATGAAGTATTCCGCGAACCCTTCGACCAGCCAGCCTGGCAGATGGCCCGCCGAACTGTGCTGGAAGCTGAAGTGGTGGAAATACTCGTGCAGCAGGAAATCCATGTCCTGATCACGAATGGCCGTGGCGAAGATGCCTTCTGTCGCCGGGCTGTAGAAGCCGGCCACGTGAGGCGGCAGATCGGGTCGGATCTCGCGCAGACCGGGCCGCCCACCGACCATGTAGATCGGCAGCTTGCGAGCGGGCGGCTCGTCCAGGGGCAGACCCATCCGGGCGCGCAGGATGTAGTCGTACATCTCAAGCGTCCGCGCCTGACGACGCAGCGAGCTCTCGCTGCCCTGGGAGTAGATGATGAAGTTGGCGCTTTCGGCCCGTCGCCACTCGGCCTGCGCCGGAACCGCGGCCAGAAGCAGGACGCCTGCGGCCAGAACCGCGGCTTTCAAATGATGCAGAACGTTCAACCGAGCCCCCTCTTCGCCCTCGCGACCCTAGCGGGCGCCTCGGCGGGGGTTCAAGCCAAGATCGTGTTACGCGGCCAGGCGCATCCAGACCGCGCGGTCGGCGGCGACGGCGTCCAGCTTGCCCTTGGTGGCGCGGGTCTTCAGCTGGCGCATGACCGGCTCGGGCAGGGCGCAGAACTGCGGCTCGACCAGATCGGGATCGCAGCCGGCCGCCGGCGCCGCGAACAGGGCGGCGTTCACGTCCGGCGAGCGGTCGTGGATCAGCCAGGCCAGACGGCGGGCGCGCTGCGGGTCCGAGTGATGCAGCAGCGGGTCCTCGGCGAACAGCTCGCAGCCCAGTTCCAGCACATAGTCGAGGCCCAGCTTCTCGAACCGGCGCGCGTCGCCGGGCGTGACCGGGCAGGTCTCGTCCAGGTCGAACACCACGTCGTTCAGCAGAAACAGCATCGAGGACACCCATCACCGTTTCGGACTCATTCGGTCCGTTACAGGCGACCATAGGGCCCCTCCTTTGAGGTTCCGTGTGCGAACGCAGTTAAGGATTTCCCACGATCCGGCCGGGCGTTAACCGGTCGGTCGCCATGCTTGGCGCGTCAGGCCCCTTCCACCTTCTCCGTAATGAAGTGCCGGCCCTCGCGGTCTTCGATCTCGACGATCCAAAGGTCGGGATCGTAGCGGATCTGGCGCTGGAGATAGTCGTCCAGCTCGCTCTCGACCTCGCTCTCGACCGGCTGCATCCACAGGCGTTCGCCGTCGGGACCGAAGGCTTCACTATAGAGTCTCGCGCGACGGTTCGACGTGTCGAACACCTTGACGATGACCGTGCCCGCGCGCGCGTCGCCCTTGCGCGCGACCGTTGCGAAGGCCCCGCCGATCTCGGCGCGGCGGATCAGGGCGGCCACCCAGACGTCGCTCGACAGTAGCAAATCGATAACCCTGCTCGGAAACCGGACCGGAACGCCTCATGCGTAGGGTGCGGCCCATGACGATAAGGCAGAACGCCGTCCGGACCCAAGCCGCCGCGCTGGCGGTCGCCGCGCTTCTGGCGCCGGCGGCGGCCATCGCCGGCCCGGCCGACACCTATTACGAGCGCGCCTTCGTGGTCCGCCGCCAAACGCGCGATGCGGCCTGTTCGA
>NZ_JBNFOJ010000206.1:0-5103 GCF_057364705.1 Brevundimonas sp. CURTG3B2_SDJG | reverse complement strand
GCAGGCGCGGCGCGCCCGCCCTGTCGGCCTACGACCGGAAGTATCCCAATGAGCCGGTCCAGAACGTCACCTTCGTGAACCACCCCGCGGTGCGGGCGATCGTCGCGGCTTCGGGCGCCCCGGCTTCGGTGGCGGAGCTGATGGCCCAGGACGATCAGGTGGTCACGCCGGTGCGCCGGGCCGGGCGCCGTCTGATCGCCTCCGGCTACGATCCGCGCGGCGGCGGCGTCGACGGCTGGTCGATCCTGATCGCGGACGACGGCTCCAAGGGCGCCGTCTGCTACCGGAATCTGGATGGCGGCTCGGACTGGTACATCGACGGCGGCAAGGCCTTCACCTTGGACGGCGTGTGCCCCACCCGACCAGACGACATCGAAAGCCTGGGCGACTGGCCGATGGGCCCCATCCCCGGCTGAAGTTCAGTCGGTCGCGGCGATCCGGGCGGCCTGGCCGAACAGCCAGGCCGACAGGCCCCAGGCGAAGACCCAGAAACCGATCAGGAATGCGTCCGTGTCGCGGGTGACCGCATAGCCCACCACCAGCGTGACCGCCTGCAGGACGGCCATGGCGATCAGCACACGGCCCATGCCTCGGGCCTTGAACCCGACGATGAAACCGCCGGCCGCGCCGACCAACAGCGGCAGCAGGAACAGCAGATTGAAGAGGTCGTTCTCGGACCCGACCAGACCCACGGCGCCCTGGACCCAGACCATCAGGAAGGTCGCTCCGGCCGCGACCACTACCCCGGCCCGATAAGGCATGCTGCCCGACAGCCGCACCACCAGCTCGAACGCCCCGACCAGGGCGCCGAGCATGATCGCAGCGATGACGAAGTCGAACGTCGTCCAGTTCACCTCGCTGGTGAACTGCATCGCGACAAGCGGCAGCAGCAGGATCAGCCCCGCCCCGACCCACGCGGCGATCCGCCATCCCACCAGACCGCCCTTCCGGGGCTCGACCGTATTCGTCATTGCATTGCCTCCTTGCATGCTTGAGGTTTCCTGCGTGCCCGAGGCGGCGCTGAGCGGCATGAGCAAGTTCTGAGGTCCTGCTGAAAAATGACGCCTGAGGACGCAGGGGGCGGCTATCGCTTCGACCGCTACACCCTGGATCCGGCCGACCGCCGCCTGACGCGCGACGGGACGACGGTGGAGCTGAACAGCCGCTATCTCGACGCGCTGGCGCTGCTGGTCGGCGAGGCCGGACGGCTGGTGTCCAAGGACCGGTTCATGGCCGAGGTCTGGAAGGGCGTCCCGGTCACCGACGAGGCGCTGACCCAGTGCATCCGGACGCTCCGCAGGCAGCTCGGCGACGACGCCGCGCGCCCCCGCTTCATCGAGACCGCGCCCAAGCACGGCTACCGGTTCATCGCCTCGGTCGAGCGGATTGGAGGCGAGCGGACCGGGGATGAGGCTATGGCGCCGGGCCTGGCCGACGCCGGGGCTCGGCCCGCTCAATCCTGGAAGCGGTTCGGACTGCTGGGCTCGGCGGGAATGACCGGCGGTGGCGCGGCGGGCCTGGTCGGAGGGCTGATCTACGGCCTGATCGGAGCGGCCGGTCCTCAGGCGGGGGACATGGGGTCCGCCTCGGTGCTGCTGGTGCTGGCCGGCCTGACGCTATGGGTCGGGCTGGTCGGCGGCGCGGGCGTCGGCTTTGGTATCGCGGCGGCGAACTTCCGTTCGGCGCGCCTGGGCCCGTGGAGCGTCCTGGGCGGCGCGCTCGGCGGGCTGGTCGTGGGCGGGGTGGTCAAGCTGGTGGGCGCGGACGCCTTCACCCTTCTGTTCGGCCAGTCGCCGGGCCGGATCACGCGGCCGGGCGAAGGTCTGCTCTTGGGAGGAGCGGTCGGCCTGGGCGCCTGGCTGAGCGGTGGTCGGCTGCGTCGCGGCGTCGTGGCCGCGGGTCTGGCGAGCGCCGTCGCGGGTCTGCTCCTCAGCCTGGCGGGCGGGCGGCTGATGGCGGGCAGCCTGGATCAGCTGGCGGCGCGCTTCCCTGAATCTCAACTCCAGCTGGTCCAGCTGAGCGCTCTGTTCGGCGAGGCGGGTCTGGGCCCGATCTCTCGCACCGTCAGCGCCAGCCTGGAGGGCCTGCTGTTCGGCGCCAGCGTCGTCGCCGCGATGATCCTGGCCCGGCGAAGCCTCGGAGATGACTGCGCCTGAAGGTCGTTCAGGCCGTCTTCGGCCAGCCTCCGGCGCGGCTCAGCGCGCTCGGCGCGGGGCGGCCGATCTTCTCGCCGATCCAGCGGGCGGTCCCGATCAGGGCGTCCAGGTCGTAGCCGGTCTCGAACCCGGCCCGCTCCAGCATGTAGACCAGATCCTCAGTGGCGATGTTGCCCGTGGCGCCGGGCGCGAACGGGCAGCCGCCGATACCGCCGACCGAGGCGTCCAGCACGTCGACTCCGGCCTCGACCCCGGCGTAGGCGTTGGCCAGGCCGGTGTTGCGGGTGTCGTGGAAATGCAGCCGCAGGACGGCGTCGGGCGCGGCCTTGCGCGCCGCCTCGACCTTGCGGGTCACGGCCCAGGGGTCGCCACGCCGATGGTGTCGGCGAGGGCGATCTCGGGCACGCCCAGTTCGGCGATCCGGCCGACCAGGTCCGCGACCTGCTGCGTCGACACCTCGCCGTCGAACGGGCAGCCCCCAGACGCAGGACAGGGTGGCGGACAGGGAGGCGCGGCGCCCGGCGCGCCGGCCGGCGTTCGCCCGCCCCGCCACGATGTCGGCCAGCATGCCGACCTGCTGGTCCACCGTCAGGCCTTGGTTCTTCAGTCCGAAGCCGTCGGTGGCCGACATGGCCACGTTGACCTCGTCCACGCTCGTTCCCAAGGCGCGGTCATAGCCCTTGCCGTTCAGAACCAGGCCGATGCGGCTGCGGCCGGCCTCGGGGGGCAGGGCGGCCATGACCTCTTCGGCGCCGGCCATCTGGGGCACATATTTCGGGTGGACGAAGCTGACCGCCTCGATCCGGCGGCGCCGCGTCTCCAGCCGCCGCACCAGGTCGGCGCGCACGGCGGGCTCCAGGACCGCCTTCTCGTTCTGAAGGCCGTCGCGGGGGCCGACCTCGACGATGGTGATGCGCCGGGTCACCGGGCCGGGCCTCGGCCGGAGTTTGGCGTCGGCGTCGGCGTCCCGGCGCCAGGCGGGGCGTAGACGGTCAGGCTGACGTCGTCGCCCTGCGAGTAGTTGTGCCCGTTGACCACGCCCACCGACCGGCCGGTCACGCCGATGGCGGTCTCGGCGTCATGGAAGGCCTCGGCCTGGCGTTCCTCGACGATCGCCGGCCGGCCTTCGGCCAGGGCGCGGGCCGCGCCCTGCGCGTCGGTCAGCTCGGTCTCGCGTCCGGTCAGGAAGACGAAGCTGGGCTCATGATATCCGGCGATCGCGACTGGGCCGGCGCCTGGCGGGGATGCAGATCGGCTCTCACCAACATCTTCTCCAACTGGGGTGAAACGGCCAGCGGCCGCAGCTGGCGCAGCGTTCCGGCCAGCGCCCCGTGGGCGACCACGCCCAGGGCGATCGAGGCGATCAGGGCCGTGACGGCGGCGCGGTGCAGCAGCAGGAACGCGCCGATCAGCGCGGCCAGGACGGCGAAGACGATGGTGATCGTCGCCCAGGTCTGCGCCGTGGACTTGCCGTACTCGGTCAACAGCCAGACGGTCCCGACGGCCAGCAGGGCGCCGACGAAGACCGTCAGGCCCGCGCCGATGTAACGCGACCACTGGCCGATCGGCCGGGTCAGGGCGGCGGCGGCCAGCAGGGCCAGGGCGCCGAAGGTCGGCAGGGTGTAGTGGGCGAGCTTGGTCGGGGTCAACTCGAAGATCAGCCAGGCCGGAACCAGCCAGCAGACCAGGAAGCGGATCGCCGGTTCGGCGCGCCGGCTCCAGCCCGTCGACAGGGCCGCCGGCAGCAGCAGGGTCGCGGGGAAGAACAGCACCGGCGCCAGCAGCAGGTAGTAGCCTGGCCAAGCCCCGTGGCTCTCGTGCCCGCCGGCGATCTTGGGCGCCAGGTCGCCGGCGATCGCCTCGCGCCAGAAGCCGCCGTCGGTGGCGATGGTGATGGCGATGGCCCAGGGGCCGACGATCAGCGCCACAAGGGGCAGGCCCCAGCCCCAGCCCAGCCGCTTCAGCCAGCCGGCGTCGCGGTCCCATAGAGACAGCAGCAGCATGGCGGGCGCGACCACGATCAGGCCGATCGGCCCCTTGACGAGGATCGACAATCCCAAGCCCAGCCAGAAGATCAGCTTGTGCGGCCTTCGCGGCGCCTCCCCGGCCCTGGACGTCAGGTAGATCCGCGCCAGCCCCGCCATCGCGAGGGTCACGGCCCCGCACAGCATGGCGTCGGTCTTGGCGATCCCGGCCTCGGTCGATAGCAGGAAGGTCGCGCCCAGCGCCGCGCCGGCCAGGAAGCCGGCCCTCTGGCCGACCATCGCCGCGCCGGCCCAGGCGACGGCGCCCGCCGCCATCAGGGCGCCCAGGATCGACGGGATGCGGTAGGGTTGGATGTCCCGGTCCTCGACCTTCGAGGTCAAGGCCACGGCGGCGGCCTGCATCCAGTAGATGCCGACCGGTTTCTTCCAGCGGGGCTCGTCCTGGAAGCGGATATCGACGTAGTCGCCGCTCTCCAGCATCTGCGAGGTGGCCTGGGCGTAGCGGCTCTCGTCCCGGTCCAGCGGGGGCAGCAGCATCAGCACCGGCAAGCCTGCGAACAGGGCGACGAGCATCGCCAGCACGGGTCCGCGCCAGCCGGCGATGAAACGATCGAGGTCGGGGCGCATCATGACGTCTTCCTAACACGGCGTTTCACCGCGCGTCATGGCCTGCCGAGCGGCCCTCCCGTCGGGCCGCGAAACCGGCTAGACCGGAACCATGATCGAAGCCGTCCCCGAGATTTCCGTCGTCGTTCCCGTCCATGACGAGGAGGGCGCCGCCGGGCCCCTGGCGCGCGAGATCGCCGAGGCCTTCGCGGGACGGTCGTTCGAGATGGTGTTCGTCGACGACGCCTCCAGAGACGGCACCCTGGCCGAGCTTCGCGCCCTGCAGGGCGAACTGCCGGCCCTGCGCGTGCTCAGCCACGGCTCCAACGCCGGCCAGAGCCGCGCGGTGCGCACCG
>NZ_JBNFOJ010000205.1:0-5145 GCF_057364705.1 Brevundimonas sp. CURTG3B2_SDJG | reverse complement strand
CGCCGGCCGGCGACGGCGGGCTCGCCCCAGCCGCGCCCGATCTGTCCGCCCGGGACCAGATGCTGCCGCGAGGCTGGACCGCTTGCGGCAGGACCAGAGCCTGCTGTCTCTGCTGCTGGGGCAGGGCGACAACGACTCCGGCTTCGGAGGGGCCTTCGGGCCGGATGCGAAAGCGGACGCCTGATCGCGAATCCGGGCATGGTGAACCGCCCGTTAACGATGGCGGGCCGAAGGTGGCGTTCAACCGGAGATCGAGCCCCGTCCCATGACAGCCTACCGCGCCCGCCTGACCGAGATCGACATCCGCCGCCTGATCCAGTCGGCCGATGAGGACGAGCGGGCGGCGGCGGCCCACAAGCTGTGCCGCAGCATCGACCGGGCGGACCTGGACGACGAGGACCGCGCCGCGGCGCAGAAGATCCTCCGCCTGATGGCCAACGACGCGGCCGAGCTGGTGCGCCGGGCCCTGGCGGTGACGCTCAAGGCGTCGGACCTGATCCCCCGCGACGTGGCGCGCCGGCTGGCCGCCGACGTGGACAGCGTGGCTCTGCCCCTGATCAACTTCTCGCCGGTGTTCACCGACGCCGACCTGATCGAGATCGTCCAGGCCGGATCGGCCGTGCGCCAGGTCGCCGTGGCCAGCCGGCCCGGCGTGACCCGCGACGTCGCCACCGCCCTGGCCGAGGTCGGCTGCGAGCAGGCGGTGCGCACCTTGGCGGCCAACGACAACGCCGACATCGCCGAAGCCGCCCTGGGCCGGTGCGTCGACCGCTTCGGCGCGTCGGGAGAGGTCGTCGCGGCCCTGGCCTACCGCCAGGTCCTGCCCCTGTCGGTCAGCGAACGCCTGATCGAACTGGCCTCCGACGCCGTCCGCGAACACCTGGTCACCCGCCACGCCGTGGCGCCGGAGACCGCGATCCGGCTGGCGACCTTCGCCCGCGAACGGGCCACGGTGGACCTGATCGACCAGGCCTCCGCCCACGCCGACGTTTCGGCCTTCGTCGCCAATCTGAACGCCCGCCGGGCCCTGACCGGCTCGTTGCTGCTGCGCGCCCTGGCCCGAGGGCAGATGGGGCTGTTCGAGCACGGCATGGCCGAGCTGGCGGGCACGCCGCACCAGCGCGCATGGCTGATGATCCACGACGCCGGCCCGCTGGGCCTGAAGGCGATCTACGACCGCGCCGGCCTGCCGCCCCGCCTGTTCCAGGCGTTCCGGGCCGGCGTGGACACCTGGCGCGTCCTGCAGGCCGAGGGCGCCGACACTTCGGGCGACGACTTCCGCCAGCAGATGCTCGAACGCTTCCTGACCCAGCGCCCCAACGCGCCGCGCGAGGATCTGGCCTATCTGATGGAGCGGCTGGACCAGGCGCCCCTTCCGGCCCGCGGAGCTGTCGGCGCGGCGGCCTGAGGGCCGCGGGTGAAATGTGCACTCGAAAAAGCGAGTGCACATCGTGCACATTTCCGACTGTTCGATTGTCAAAGACCCGGTGAGAACAGCCTAGCGGGTCGATGCGTCAAGATCGGTCGTAACCGATGAAGAACGCGGAGCGCTTCGGGCGGGCCTACGCGGCTCGCCCGAAGTCGGCCGCGTCACCCTCATCCGCCGGCGAGAAGCGCGTCCAGTTGCCCGAAGGTCTCGTCCAGCGCGTCCGTCGCTCCGGCCCCGGCGTCGAGCGCTTTCTTTGAGGGATAGAGTTCGTGCATGACCAGCAGGGTCCGGCCGTCCCTCTCCTCGAAGGTCACCGTGGTCACCTGGCCTTCTTCGCCGGCCTCGTCGTTGGTCCAGACGATCCGCGAGTTAGGCTCGACCTCCAGGTATTTGCCGAAGAACTCATGGCCCCCGGCGAAGACCAGCCGGTAGCCGCCGCCGGTGCGGACATCCATCTCGACGGACTCGAGCGACATCCCCATCGATTTCGGGACCCACCAGCGCTTGAACAACTCGGGCGTGGTCCAGGCCTCGAACACCAGGCGCGCCGGGCCGTCGAACGTGCGCGTGACGACGAGTTCGCGGTCGGATGTCCGCTCCACCGTCGTGCGCGTCTTCGCGAGTTCGCTATCCACGGGTCTTCTCCTTCTCTTTCAATTCCTCGACGATCTCGTCCAGCGCGTCGAAGCGGGTGCTCCAGAGCTGGCGATACTGTTCGATCCACGCCGCTTCTTCGCCGAGTTGGCGCAGGCCGAGCCTGCAGGTCCGCACGCGGCCGATCTTCTCGGTGCTGACGAGCCCCGCCTGCTCCAGGACGCCGACGTGCTTCTTCATGCCCGTGAGGGTCATGTGGAACCTGTCGGCCAGCTCGGTGATCGACGCGTCCGAGCGTCCGAGCTGTTCCAGGACGCCGCGCCGGGTGGCGTCCGAGAGCGCGGCGAAGGCGGTGTCGAGACGGGCGGATGAAAGCTGAACCATGTGGTTCAGTTTAGGCGCAAGGGTTCGCGGAATGCAAGGGGTGAGGAGATGGGGTGCGGTGTCGTCCGCCGGTCCGCCTTGTCATCCCGGCCGTAGCGAAGCGGAGAGCCGGGACGGAACGCCGTCATCTCTATTTAATGCCGGACAGCCCGTCAGGGCTGAGCCGGCAGACGGCCGGATCCAGGCTTGGCCTTCTCCCGGATAACCGCTGCGCGGTTTCCGGGAGGCGGCGTTGAGCAGCGTCAAACGTCCCGGATAGCGCCTTCGGCGCTTCCGGGATGACAAAGCGCGTTCTCACATCAGAAGGGAGCGAGAGGGGCGACTTGTCGAGGAGCGCCGCTCCCGATCAGCCCTGGTGCTGGGCGACCCGGGCTTCCAGGGTCTCGGCCAGGATCTTGCCGGTCGGATGGTCGTCGGTCTGGATCTGGTCGCGGACGACGGCCTTGATCGCGTCGATGTGGGCGTCGATCAGCACCAGGGGCGCGGCCAGGCGCTTGGCCGGATCGTCCATCATCTTGCACAGCGAACCGGCCAGGCGGGTCACCAGCGGGTACTGATAGGTGCTTCCCAGGCCCTTCAGGTCGTGGGCGCGGAAGTAGAGCGCCTCGGCGGTCGCGGCGTTGTAGCCCTGGGTGCGGATGTCGCTCTGGGCCTTGTCCAGCTTGACGATCTCGTCCTGCAGCCACTGGCCGAACTGGGCCGACATCGCCTTCAGGGCCTCTTCGGCCTTGGCGATGGCGCTGGCGTCGATGCCGCCGAACGCGCCGCCGACCTTCATGCGAAGGGTGTTGGGCGGGCGAATGACCTGGGCCGAGTTGCTCACGGAGCGCTCCCGATAGTGGAAGCCGGCACCTTCGGCGATCCACCTTAAGAACCCGTCTACGGCTCTAGGAGGCGAATTGTTCGGCCAGCACGCGCTCTTCGAACGATCGACCGGCGTCGAACAGCATGGTCAGGGCGATGTCGCGCCGTTCGCGCACCTCGACCCGGCTGACGCGCCGGACCTCGAAGCTGTCGGCGGTCGCGCTGACCGGACGCTTGTCGGCCTCCAGCACCTCGAAGGTGACCTTGGCCTGGTGCGGCAGCAGGGCGCCGCGCCAGCGGCGGGGACGAAAGGCGCTGATCGGGGTCAGGGCCAGGACGCGCGAATCCAGCGGGATGATCGGTCCGTGGGCCGACAGGTTGTAGGCGGTGGAGCCGGCCGCGGTCGCCAGCAGGCAGCCGTCGCAGGACAACTCCTCCAGCCGCACGCGCCCGTCGACGCTGATCCTCAGCTTGGCGCTCTGGCGCGTCTGGCGCAGCAGCGACACCTCGTTGATGGCCAAGCCGCTCTGGACCTGGCCGGCCTCGGTCCAGGCGTCCATCTGCAGCGGATGGATGACCGCCCGCCCGGCCTCGGCCAGGCGCTCCAGCAGCCCATCCTCGTCGTAGTCGTTCATCAGGAAGCCGACCGAGCCGCGGTTCATGCCGAACACCGGGGTGCGCCGCTCCATGACCGTGTGCAGGGTCTCAAGCATGAAGCCGTCGCCGCCCAGGGCGACGATGACGTCGGCGGCGTCGGGATCCGCCGAGCCGTATCGGGCGGCCAGCCGCTCGCGGGCCACCATCGCCTCGGGGCGGTCCGAGGCGGTGAAGGCGATGCGCAGGCCGTGGGAAGGGTCGGTCACGACCGCACGCAAGCCGAGCCGCAGCCTGAAGTCAAACGGCGATCCGCTGTTCGGGCTCGTCGTCGGCGATCAGGGCCTTGAACGCCCGCGCGGCCGAGGTCGAGGACAAGGCCCCGCGCTGCCAGATCGCCTTGCCCAGGTCGCCGGGCAGGGACCGGTTCAGCTTGCGCACCTCGGCCAGCAGGGTGGGGAAGGCGGCGCGGTCGATGCCCACGGCGGCGCAGGCGTAGTAGAGCGCCTCGGGCGTCGGGGCGTTCAGCGCCTGCCGGATCTGGCCGACGGTGAAGCCGCCCAGGGCCGCGAGGCCGTGGACCAGCAGTTCGAGCCGCTTCTCGCGCACCGCGCGGATCAGGACGCCGGGCTTCAACTGGCCGGCGGCGTGGAGCTTGGCGACCAGCCGACGCTCCATCTCCTCGCGCTCGGGGCCCGTCTTCGGCGCCGGCTCGTCCGGGCCCGGGGCCCGCAGGACCTGCTCGACGGCGTCATAGACGGCGACGCCCAGGCGCTTCTCGTCGATGGCGAAACGGGCCGTGATCGACTGGCGTAGGGCTTCGCCGACCCAGTGGTACATCTGTTCCGCCAGGGCCTCGGTCAGCCGCGGGTGGCGGGCGAGCGGACTTCTGAGGGCGGCGACGCGGCGCGAGTGATCGACCAGCCGGCGCAGGCCCTCGCCGCTGATCTCGGCGGTTCTGTTGGTGGCCAAGGCCATCAGCACCGCCGGTTCGCCGCGATCGATGACGGCGTCGGCGACCCGGCCGCTGATGTGCGGGCGGCGGGCGACCGCGATCTGGTGCTCGAGCGACGACTGGATCAGCACGCGCAGCAGGTCCTCGTCCTGCAGCACGGGGCTGGAGGCCAGGACGGGGCGGGCGATATCGATCTCGTCGAGCGCCAGGACGTTGATCAGCGCCGCCGGCGCCCAGTCGGCGCTGGCCAGGCGTTCGGACAGGGCCTTGCGGACTTCGCGCTCGGCCTGGCGCGCCAGGGTCAGGAAGATCTCGCCCAGGACCGGCGACAGCTCGCCCCGGACGGCGGGCGGGCGTCGCACAGGGCGATGACGCCCCAGCAACA
>NZ_JBNFOJ010000204.1:0-5164 GCF_057364705.1 Brevundimonas sp. CURTG3B2_SDJG | reverse complement strand
GGCGTCCTGGGGCGACGGCGGCCGTCGGCAGCGCGAGCGCGGGCGCGGCGGTCAGCACCGTTCGTCGGGTCGCGCGCATCGTCAGCCTTTCCTGTTGAAGGATTCGGAGCCTAGCGCCGAGCCTCGCTTTCGCGAAAGCCGTCAGGGATCACATCAGCCCCAGCTGCTTGAAACTGGCCACCCCGTCGCGCCCCACGATCAGGTGGTCGTGGACGGCGATGTCGAGCGCGCGGGCCGCCTCAATCACCTGGCGGGTCATGTCCAGATCGGGCCGCGAGGGCGTGGGATCGCCCGACGGGTGGTTGTGCACGATGATCATCGACTTGGCCGATAGCTCCAGCGCCCGGCGCACCACCTCGCGCGGATAGACGGGCGCGTGGTCGACGGTGCCGCGGTTCTGGATCTCGTCCAGGATCAGCTGGTTCTTGTTGTCCAGATACAGCACCCGGAACTGCTCGCGGGGCTCGTGCTGCAACGAGACCCGCACATAGGCGACCAGGGCCGTCCAAGACGAGATCACGGGCCGCTTGCGCGCCTCCTCGCGGGCGACCCGGCGCGCGACCTCGTGCAGGGCCGCCAGGTCCAGAGCCGTCTCGGCGCCGACGCCCTTGGAGCGCCCGCGCGAGTCCTGGGTCCGCACCGTCATCAGATCCTCGACCGAAGCGGCCAGGACGGCGGCCAGCGAGCCGAACCGGGCCAGCAGCGCCTTGGCGATCGGCTTGACGTCGCCCTGCGGCTGGCTGCGGAACAGGAACAGCTCCAGCAGCTCGTAGTCGGGCAGGTTGTGGACGCCGGCCCCTCGCGCCCGCTCGCGCAGGCGCTCGCGATGGCCGGCGTGGTGGATCGCTCCAGGTTTCCGGGGCGGCGTCGTGGAGGGGTCGGGCATGGCGCATCCTATGCGAGCCCAGCGTGCATCACTCGCCGCTGCCTCTCAACCTCAGGTGGATAGTCGACGTGGCCAAGCTTGTTAAGGACTTATCAACTTGTCAGGGGCGCATCGCGCCGATATCGCGAAGGTCGAACGAGCGTCGCCAATGGCGTTCGGGCCTGCGGGGGCAGCGCGACTGGCTTACGGACCAGGGTCGCCTGATCTCGCGGTTCCGGTTGGAGTACAGCCACGACTTCGACAGCTCCGACGAGGCCGGCTTGTCCTATGCGGACTGGATCGGCGGCCGGACCTATCAGGTCGCGCCGCGCGCCTATGGGCAGGACAGGCTGCTGCTGGGCGCGGGGTTCGAGCTGCTGAAGCGGCGCGGCCTTCGGATGGGCCTGGACTACGAGGCCCAGATCGGCCGGGATCTCCTGCAACACCAGATCGGGATCAGGCTGGAGACCCCGTTCTAGGATCAAGAAAAAAGGGCCGGAAGCGATCGCTTCGGCCCTGATCTTAGATGCGCGCGGAGGGCGGCGGGGGCCGTCCGCGCCGGTTCAGAACTTCGGCCGGAACAGGCTGGCCGGGCTGGCGCTGAACAGCTCGACGCCGTCGTCGGTCACGCCCACGGTGTGCTCGCACTGGGCGGACAGAGACTTGTCGCGGGTGACCGCCGTCCAGCCGTCCGACAGGACCTTCACGTGCGGCTTGCCCAGGTTCACCATCGGCTCGACGGTGAAGAACATGCCCTTCTTCAGGGTCGCGCCCTCGCCGCGGCGGCCGTAGTGCAGCACGTTGGGGCTGTCGTGGAACAGCCGGCCGATGCCGTGGCCGCAGAAGTCGCGGACCACGGACATGCGCTGGGCCTCGACCACCTGCTGGATGGCGTAGCCGATGTCGCCGAAGGTGTTGCCCGGCTTGATCATGGCCAGGCCGGCCTCGATCGAGTCGTAGGTGACGTCGATCAGCTTCCTGGCCCGCGCGTTGATCGCTCCGACCGGATACATCCGGCTGGAATCGCCGTGCCAGCCGTCGACGATGACGGTGTGGTCGATGTTCACGATGTCGCCGTCCTTCAGCACCTTGTCGCCGGGGATGCCATGGCAGACGACGTGGTTGATCGAGGTGCAGACGGTCTTCTCGTAGCCCTTGTAGCCCAGGCAGGCGGGCAGGGCGCCATGGTCCAGGGTGAACTCGCGGATGCGGTCGTCGATCTCGCCGGTGGTGACGCCCGGCTTGACGTACTCGGTGATCATGTCCAGCGCCTGGGCGACCAGGCGGCCGGCCGCACGCATGCCTTCCCACGCCTCCTCGTCCTGATGGACGCGGATTTCGTGGGTGCGAACGAAGGTGTCGGTGTCCAGCTCGGGGGTCTCGTACATCAGGCGTCTTTCGGCGCGGTCCCCCCGCTCCAGAAGGCTGGGTCAGGATGGGGCCGCCAGGGGAGGGGGCGATCCAGCCGGATCGCCTCGGGCGTCAGGTGGCAACTATAGCACAAAACCTCAACCCCGTGTGAGGCGGCCTCGCGCAGGGCGGGACCGTAGGCGCGGTCGATGTCGTCGGCGGTGGTGAAGGCGTCGCAGTCCATCCGCTGGACCACGAACAGCATCACCGCCCGTCCGCCGGCTCGGACCACCCGTTCCAGCGCCTTCAGGTGCTTGACCCCGCGTTCGGTCCGGCAGTCCGGGAACTCGGCCAGGGGCGGGACGCGGCTGAAGTGGACGTTCTTGATCTCGACCCAGCAGGACGGCCGGGTCAGGGCGTCCGGATCGCCCTGCAGCAGGATGTCGATGCGGCTGTTCTCGTCGTAGCGCACCTCACGCCGCAGGATCGGATAGCCGGTCAACTCGGGGACCGCTCCGTCCGCGATCGCCCGCTCGGCGATGCGGTTGGGATTCAGGGTGTTGACCCCGACCAGGCCGGCGTCCGGCAGGTCGACCATCTCCAGGGTCAGCGGCAGCTTGCGCTTCGGGTCAGGCGAGCGGGACATCCAGACCGGCAGGCCCGGCTCGGTCAGGCCCAGCATGGCGCCGGGATTAGGGACGTGGATGGTGGTCTCCGATCCGTTGGCCAGCACGACGTCCGCCAGGAAGCGCTTGTAGCGGCGGACCAGGGTTCCGGGTTCGAGGGGCGACTTGAAGCGCATCGCGCAGCCTCTAGCTTGTCGGCATGACCGACGCATCCCCCACCGCCGCCGCCCTGATCATCGGCGACGAGGTCCTGTCCGGCCGGACGCAGGACACCAATCTGAACACCATCGCCCGGTTCCTGACGGCGCTGGGGATCGACCTTCTGGAGGCCCGGACGGTCGGGGACCGCCAGGACCAGATCGTCGAGGCCCTGAACGCTCTCCGCGCGCCCACGACTACGTCTTCACCACTGGCGGCATCGGGCCGACGCATGACGACATCACGGCCGACGCGGTCGCCGCGGCCTTCGGCGTGGCCCTGCCCGAGCATGCGGACGCCCTGGCGATCTTGGAGCGGCGCTACGCGCCGGGCGAGTTCAACGCCGCCCGTCGGCGGATGGCGCGCATCCCCGAGGGCGGAACCCTGATCGCCAATCCGGTGACCGACGCGCCGGGTTTCCAGATCGGCAACGTCTTCGTCATGGCAGGCGTGCCCCAGATCATGACGGCGATGCTGGAGGACGTGGCGCCGCGCCTGCGGAAGGGCGTGGTCGTCTATTCGCGCACCGTCCGGGTCAGCGGCGTGGGCGAAGGCGCGATCGCCGACCGCCTTGCGGCCGCGGCGAAGGCGGAGCGCGAGATCAGCTTCGGCAGCTACCCGTTCGGCCACGGCTCGGTCGGCGAGGTCGGGACCAATCTGGTCGTGCGGGGGCGGGACGAGGCGAAGGTCGAAGCCGCGGTTGAACGGCTGCTGGCGGCGCTGAAAGCGGCTGGGGTCGAGGCTGTCGCCGTTCCCCCCCAACGGGGTAGGAGGACCGCGCGTAGCGCGGTGGAGGGGTGTGTCCTCGAGTTCGGACTCGTGGCGGCGCCCCTCCACCATCCTTCGGATGGTCCCCCTCTCTTGAAGGGGAGGAACTAGAGTCCCACCCGCCTCGAAAAGGCGTCTGCCACCGCGTGGTAAGCCGGATTCGCCCGGCCCTGGGCGTCCAGCAGCAGCGGGCTGTCCTTGCTGCGGCCTTCGCGGACCAGCCAGCTGTCGATGTCGCGCAGGCCCCAGGTGGTGAAGGCGTAGCGCTGGCGTTCGGGCAGGGTCATGAAGGCCTCGGCCAGTTCGCCGACCCGGGCGACCTGCTGGGCGCGCTTTTCGGTCATGGAGCGCAGGTCCGGCATGCGGCCTTCGCGCTGCATGGGGAAGTCCAGCTCCGACACGTGGATCGGCAGGCCCAGGGAGGCGGCGTCGCGGAAGAAGCGGGTGATCTGTCCGGCGGGGATTTCGATGTCGAGGTGCGACTGGGTCCCGATCCCCCCGATGGGCGCGCCCAGCTTCAGCAGCCGTTCGACCAGGCGCAGGAAGGTCGCGCCCTTGGCCGGGATGTTCTCCAGATTGTACTCGTTCAGGAACAGGATCGCGTCAGGATCGGCGGCCCTGGCCTGCTGGAAGGCGCGGACCATGTAGCCGTCCATGCCCAGGGCCCGGCTCCAGTGACAGTCGCGCAGACCGTTCCCATCCTCGGCCACCGGCTCGTTGACCACGTCCCAGCCCGCCATCTGGCCGCGGTAACGGCCTACGAAGCTGGTGATGTAGCGATCGAACTCGGCGGCGAAGCGATCGCGCGGCACCGTCCGGTCGTCGAACACCTCGCCGCCTTGCGAGTACCAGATCACCGTATGACCGTGGACGCGCAGGCCGTTGTCGTGGGCGAAGGCGACCACTCGGTCCGACGCCGAGAAGTCGTAGGTGAAGTCCGGGCCCAGCGTCCGCTCCATCTTCTGCTCCCACTCGGGTGTCAGCTGGGAGCAGTGGCGGCGCACTTGCTCGATCCAGTCGGCCTGGTCCAGCTGCCAAGTCATGCCGGTGGCCCCGAACGGGCAGGGGGCGAGGTCCTTCAGCGGCGCGGCGAGCGGGCCGGGGGCGGGCTCGGCCGAAGCCAGCCGGTCGCAAGCCACCAGGGCCAGGGGGAGGCGAGGAGGGTCGGCGCGAGAACAATGGAGGGAGCCTACACCACGGGTGGCGCCCATTTGGTGAAGAGGCGGTCCGCCTGTTCAGGCCCCGCCGGCCAAGCTCTCGAACCAGGCCAGCGCCGGCGCATAGCCCTGGCCGCGGCGCCCATGTGGTCGGCGCGGGGAACCAGCTCCAGCGACACCGTCGCGCCGCCGCGCGGCCG